>JAYZKF010000113.1:0-18971 GCA_036163755.1 Fidelibacterota bacterium | reverse complement strand
GTGATTGGATAGAACATTTATCTACAGTTTTTAGACCAATTCCTCTAGGAGGAAAATTAATTACTCTTCTTAATGAAATAGTGTCTTTTGGATTTATAATAATAGATAAGTAGCCAATTAAATCTTTAATCTCTTTCCTTTCATAAAAACGAAAGCCCCCTACAATATTATATGGAATACCAGAGCGTCTAAAAGCATCTTCAAGAGCTCTTGATTGTGAATTTGTACGATATAAAATTGCAAATTCACTAAAATTTCTTTTTTCTAGTTTAATTTCTTTTTGAAGAGCGCTAACTAAAGCATCAGCCTCTTCCATTTCATCATGGGTTTCAATTAATCCAATTTTATCACCATTACCATTATTAGGAATTAAGTCTTTTGGCTCTCTGCGTTTATTATTCTTAACCACAGAAATTGCCGCATCTAAAATATTTCCTGTAGATCGATAATTTTTTTCTAATTTGAAAACTTCACATTTTTTAAAAGTTTTTTCAAACTCAAGAATATTTCTTATGTCAGCACCCCTCCATCCATATATTGACTGATCATCATCACCAACAACACAAACCTGCTTATGTTCTCCTGCTAATAATTTAATTAACATAAATTGGGGTTTATTTGTATCCTGATATTCATCGACAAGAACATATTGCCAAATTTCACGATATTTATCTAAAATTTTCTGATTATTATCAAATAATTTTAACGGTAATTGTAGTAAATCATCAAAATCAACAGCATTGTTACTGAATAACGATTTTTGATATTTATTATATATTTCCGCGTATGTTTTTTCAATTACTAAGGTTCCTTGTTTTTTTGCAATGGATGGAGTTATTAATTTATTTTTATACAAACTAATTTGATTACGAGCTTCCTGAGGAGAGATAGAATTCTTAAGTATTCCCATTTCATCAAGAATTACTTTTAATAAACTTATTTGATCTTGAACATCAAAAATTGAAAAATCTTTACTATATCCTAAGTGATGAATTTCATTTCTTAAAATTTTTGCACAAATTGAATGAAAAGTACCCATAGTAACCAAAGCACCATTTTTATTAATTAACTTTTCAACCCTAGACTTCATTTCTTTAGCAGCTTTGTTAGTAAATGTGAGGGCCAAAATGTTCTCCCCTTTTACCAATTTTTTTTCAATCAAATAAGAAATTTTATGAGTTAGAACACGAGTTTTACCACTCCCCGCACCTGCGAAAATTAAAATTGGATTTCCGAATGATTCTACTGCAGCTTTTTGAGTTTTATTTAATTTATTTTTCATAATCTAAGATGAAGACATTCTTTTCGACTTTAGTTTCTTAGCATTTCGTCTTACTTTTTGAAAATCTCGCTTAGCCTTGTTGTGTTGTTTTTCTGTTTTAGAAAAAGTATGATACCCATCTCCTCTAGCAACAAAATATAAGTAATCAGATTCTGTAGGAAATAGAGCAGCTTTAATAGATTCAATTCCAGGATTATTTATAGGTCCTGGGGGGAGCCCTTTGTTCAAATAAGTATTATAAGGTGATACTATTTTTAAATCTCTATTCAATAAACGCCGTGGTCCATCTTCAAGAATATATTGAATAGTTGGATCTGCTTGAAGTCGCATGCCTTTTTTTAACCTATTATGATATACTCCAGAAATAATGGCGCGCTCTTTATCATAAATCGCCTCACCTTCAATAATTGATGCTAGCGTTAACACTTCTTGCTCACTCATTTTAATTTGATTCATTTGTACAAGCATATCATCTGAAAGATTTCTTTTATACTCTTGAACCATTACATTGATAATGTCCGATGGTAATTCATTTTCATTAAATTGATATGTATTGGGAAATAAATATCCCTCAAAAGATTTTGCTTGGATTCCCCATTTATCCAATAAATTTTTATTATGCGTTGCATCTTCAAAAAAATGAGTATTTATACCTAATTTTTCATCTAATTCTTTTGCAATCATTGAAATTGTCCAACCTTCGCGAATTGTTACTTTCTTAGTTAGTTGTTTTCCATTAACTAATTGATCGATAATTGCATAATTAGTTGAAGCTTTTTCTATTCTAAAACGTCCTGCAGGAATATCTTTCTCATATCCTAAAATTTTAACTGCTAATTGGAAAGATTGCTTATTATGAATAATATTATTATTCTTTAAAGTGATGCCAACCTCATTGAGTGAAGCACCTTTGGGAATAGTCACTTTCACAAAATCATACGGATTACCTTGAGGCCACAATAATAACACAACATAAAAGATTAATAGACAACTCAATGTTACTATTGCAGTGATTTCTGCGAAATTTCGACTAAATCGAAATTCAAATTTTTCTTTCATTCGCGGGCGCGAAATTAATTATTTTTGATGTTCATACCAAATTTTATTGTAGGAGGCTCTCTGTTAATCAATAGTAAAAAAGTAAAAATTAATTGGCAGACCAAATCTAGGGCTGTAATTTTCGCCGCCTTATGTCACAAAAAAACAATCAAGATGCTGATCGCTTATTTGAAGGCTGGGCCTTTGGGAATATAAACTATATTCTTTTTGGCGCTGGTATATTATTAGTGATTTTTGGATATTTTTTTATGACTAATGGCAGTGTCAATAGCTTTCAAAGCCTAACTCTAGCACCAATTATGCTTTTTTTAGGATATATAGTAGTGCTACCGATTGCTTTAGTTTATAGAGATAAAGAAAAAAATTAGATTAATTATGGGGCTGTAGTTCAGTTGGTTAGAACGCCGGCCTGTCAAGCCGGAGGTCGCGAGTTCAAGTCTCGTCAGTCCCGCAGCAAACCCCATCAATAGATGGGGTTTTTTGTTTCAAATAATTGAAATTCCTTTTCGTTATCGGGGAGTTTTATATTTCTGATAAACTTAAACCCCAATTTTTCAATAAGTTTAATTGAAGACATATTATCTTTTGTTGTTATTGCACTTAAACAATCCAAAGAAAATTCTTTAAAAGAAATATTTATTATTTTTTTCGCAGATTCAAAGCCATATCCCAAATTTTCATACTTTGGTAGTATTGCAAACCCAAGATCAAACCCGTCTATTCCATATCTATTATATAGTCCGCAGGTACCAATTTTTAGATTGTCTTTTTTTCTAATCAATGTATATACAGAATAACCATGGCTTTTTTGTTGTGGAACTATCTTTGTATTTACATATACCTTAGCATCATCTATACTATTGATATTTTTATCACCAATATATTTAATCCAATTTTCCGCATTCAAAAGTTGAAATAAAAATTTGGAATCATTTTCTGAAGTTGCTTTGAGAATCAATCTTTCAGTATCAAAAATTTTATATTTGTTATATTTCTCTCTCAACTAATTTTGCTTTAAGTTTAAAATTTCCAAATTGAGTATCTAAATGATAAGTGCCATCAATTTGATATTTTGCTTTCTTTTTTATAATCGCATCAAAAACAGCCTTACCGATTGTATTAACTTTAAGTTCTGCAATTTCATCGAAGGTGAAACTATTATTTTTTGGTATCTTGATCTTTTTGTCATTATAAAACTTTGAAGCATGTTTTTCATTTATATAGAGATCAAATTCAATACGATCTAATGCAACACCTATTTTATTAGGATTATAGCCATTAAATTGTATGTCTAGCTTAAGTTTTGTTAATGATTTCAAGGGATTGTAATGAATTTTTTTAATATTGTAATCAATCGTTAAAGGTTTGACATTTTCATCAACGACTTCCTTAACTTTTTCAGCAGCTTTAGATTTTAATTGTTTAGTTAAATTTTTGAACTGTGAATAGACTGGGCTCAAGAGTATTAGTACTGATATTAAATATAATAAACTTCTCTTCATGATTTACCTTTATTGTATTATTTGAATTTAAACTCCTTAGGAGGTTCTATACCTTTCAAGTGACGGACAAAATAATCCCACCTACGTCTCATCCAATATTCTCCAAGACCATGGCCTTTATTAGGGAAAATAATCATATCAAAATCCTTATTTGCATCTATTAATGCTTTTGCCATTAATAAAGTATTATTTACCGGAACATTCGAATCAAGAGAACCGTGCCCCAATAGTAATTTACCTTTTAAGTTTTTCGCTAATAGATGGTTAGCTTGATTATCGTAGTTAGTAGTACCATCTTCATTTCTTACTAATAATCCTTGCCATTTTTCACCCCAATCGTCCTCATATGTGGCATTATCATGATTTCCAGAACCTGAGACAGCAACTTTATAGAAGTCTGGGTACCTTAGAATACCTCCTGTCGAGGCAAAGCCTCCACCAGACCCACCATATATGCCAATTCGATCAAGGTCCATCCATTTATTTTTAGCGCCCAATTGTTTAATTGCTTCCACCTGATCAGGTAATCCATTATCACCCATATTTCCATAATACGCATCATGAAATGATTTTGAACGTCCTGGGGTACCCATTGCATCAACCTCAATAACAATAAATCCTAATTCAGCTACAGCTTGTTTATCACTTCTAGAAGCTCTAAATGAACGACTTCCTACACTACCTGATTGAGGTCCAGGATAAAGTGGATTTAGTACCGGATATTTCTTTGTTGGATCAAAATTAGTAGGCTTGTACATGAGACCATAAATATCAGTAATACCATCCCTTGCTTTAGTCTTTATTTCAATAGGTGGTTTCCACCCTGATGCTAACAATTTTGAGATATTTGCTTCTTCTAATTTAACTAATAGCTTACCATCCATATCTCTCAAGACTGTAATGGGTGGTGCAACGGGTGTAGAGTAACTATCTACAAAATAACTATAATCTGGAGAAAAAGTCATATTGTGATGGGCATATTCAGGAGTAAGTAATTTTAAGTCAGAACCATCCATACTAATACTGTAATAATGCCAAAAATATGGGTCACCATTTTCTCTACCACCAGCTGAAAAATATATTTTACGTTTCTTTTTATCTATATAACGAACCTGTTGTACCGCCCATTCACCTTGAGTAATTCGATTCTTGATTTTACCTGTTTTTAAATCAACTAAATATAAATGACCCCAATTATCTCGTTCAGAAAACCATATTACTTCGTCCGTCTCTGATAAATAATGCCAATTAGAAAAACCATCGCCTGATTCAAAATAGGTTTTTTGAGTTTCCTTCATCACATTTCTAACTTCACCCGTCTTAGAATTGGCTATACGAAGTTGTGCTTCTTTATGGTCACGCGAACTAGATACAAATGCTAATGTTTTCGCATCATCACTCCAACGAACATCCAGAAATTTCCCCCCTCTACCAGCTATATGATCACTACTTGTGCTTCGATGTTGATCTGGTGGCATATCTAATCGAATAATTTCAGGTACACTAGAAAGTTCCTCTGTTACATTTTGTACATTTATAATTATACGACTAATACGAAAAATAAGGCTATCACCTGGGAGAGGATATTTCCACTGAGACAACTCTGGATGACCAGATTTAGTAGATACCATATACATCTCTCCAACGCCACGACTATCATGCTGAAAGGTTGCAATTTTTTTAGAGTCAGGAGACCATAAAACCACAGGTCCTGGACCTTTTGTCCATCCAGCATTGTTTGTAGCATATCCATAATCTTCTTTTCCATCAAAAGTAAGTTGAACCTCCTTATTATCGGATATATTTCGAACCCAAAGGTTATAATCCCGAATAAATACTGCTCTTTTTCCATCTGGTGACAAAACCCGAGTTCGTTCCCGATAATATCTTGCCATTGGCGAATCATCGGCAGTTTTTTTTGATTCATTTTTTTCAGAAGAACATCGATAATTTCTTAGATTACACTTATAAGTTTTGTTTTTTACATCAAATGAAATTGATCGGTTTTTATTTATGTATTTAAATGTTTTAAATGGCAAACTAAGAGCATCATAAGTTGTATCTTTATTGGATAACGCTTTTGCAAGTTTTTTATGATTAAAAGCCATTTTGCGTGTCCTTTTAACTGGATCCACTAGAATAAATTCAGTTCCGCCAGCAACTGTATTACGATACCATAATCGACCGTCATCGAGCCAGTTTGGATTTACATTAGCGCGGTATACTAAAGAACGTGTGTTTGCACCTAGAAAATTCTCTGCGCGCTGATAATCTTCAAGCGTTACAGATTCTTGTGAGTAAATAACTCCTAAAAAGAATAAAATGTATTTGATTTTCATTTTCTATACTACCTTTTCGATTGATTGAAGAAAATAATGTTTCTAGAACCAGAGTTTGATATTAAAATATCCAAAAACCCATTATTTGTAAAATCTCCTAGTGTTACCCCATATGAGACTGAAGATGCTTGACCAAATTGATATGCTCGATAATTGTTCCCCTCATTAATATAGTATTGATTTTTTTGACCGTTATTAGCGACAACAATATCAAGATCACCATCATTATCTAGGTCACCAATGGCGAGTGCCATTGTAGCATCATTGGATTTGCCAAAAGATTGTGAAGTACTAAAATTCCCATTTCTATCCCCAAAAAAAATATTGTTTTTCGCACCAATATTTACTGTGATGATATCATTAATTCCATCGGAATTCATATCATAAGTAGAAATTCCCCTCGTTTCATGGTTATCATTACCTAATAATGAAAAATTTTTAAAATCAGGGCCATAATAAATTCTATTTTGTTGGCCATTTCGATTTGCTAAAACAAGATCATTATACCCATCTTGATTAAAATCCGAAGATGCAATTTTTATTGTTGCTTCATCATGATCTCCAAATGGTTTTTTATCCGAAAAAAATCCTTTTGTATCATTAAAATATATATAATTTTGACTTTTTCTATTTGCAACGGCAATATCTAAATATCCATCATTATTTAAATCAACAATACATAAACCTCGAGTATTTGATTCTTTTTTACCAAAATAATGATCAAAAATAAAATTTCCTTTACCATCATTTTTAAAGATTTGATTCTCAATCCTATCATTTGCAACAATGATATCTAAATCCCCATCATTATCAATATCTGCGAGCGGTACTTGATATGTAGTATTTCGCTCACTTCCAAGTTGCTTACTACGTCTAAAAAACCCCTTTCCATCATTATAAAAAATTTCATTATGTTCAGACCAGTGACGGCCATTTGCTACAATAATATCAAGATCTCCATCTCCATCTATATCTCCGAAACTTGCACTTGCAGTTAACGCTTCACTTGTACCTAATGTCGCATATGGATGTGATTTAAAAAGATTGCTTTGTGAATAACTAGCGGATACAAATAAAATAAATGTTATTATTCTCAAATTACTAAGCATGACAAATATTATTTATTAGCCAATTTATATAATTCCCCATAAAAATATTCTGAATTAATAATTTCTTCTAGTATTCTACTTGCTGTAGCCACCTTATTAGTAACTATTCCAGGAGTATAGCCTAATCTATTTAGGTAATCTACCATTTCTTCAGTAGCAATATTACCTCTTGATCCTTTCATAAACGGAGAACCTCCTATACCTCCGAACGAAGTATCAAACTGATTAATTCCCATTTCAATTGCAATTTTTACATTATCTAGTTCGACACCGTTATTCACATGTAAATGTAAAGCTAATTTAATATCTGGAAATTGTTTAAATATTTTTTCTAATAGATTCTCAATATTATGAGGAGTTGCTGCTCCTATTGTATCCGCCAGACAAATAACGCTAGCGCCTGTATTTATAACTTCTTCGAGTAGTTTTAAAACTTTGTTGCTATTGATTTTACCCTCATATGCGCAACCCCAAACACATTGAAGACCTGCGCGGATTTCAACTTTTGCATCAATTGCTTCTGATACTATTGGATGAAGATTCTCTTGAGCTTTAGCTACAGAGATTCCCACATTTTTTTGACTATATGATTCGCTAAGCGATATAGAAGTTTCTACTTTTTTTATTCCAGACTTTAGCGCCCTTTCTAATCCATATTGGTTTAAAATGAAAGCACTAAAACTAACATCATTCTTTTTAGGTAACTTTTTTACTAATTCCTCAACATTCTTCATTTGAGGAATTTTTTTTGGATTAACAAAGCTACAAACTTGAATATTTTTTAACCCTGATTCTATAAGTATATCAATTATCTTTAATCTTTGTTCAATCGTGACCTCTTGAGAGACGCCTTGCAAGCCGTCTCGAAGGCCTACTTCATTAATTAAAATAAAATTATCATCTTTCATAAATAATTAGGGTTTGAATCAACATTATTATCAATTTACGAGTTAAATAAAATAAAATTAATAATGTTAAATGATATCATAATTTATTTTGAGGGAATTCCTTCTAGCATTCGATCAATTATTTTGATTTCAGGGCTAGCATTTTTTTTGCTTTTAGAGTCCGGTTTACCATTAATCCGATTTAAATATAATAAACTAAAACATGCTGCTTTAAATATTTTTTTTACATCTACAACACTCATTATCAACCTATTAGGTGCATCTCTAATTTTATTCTTAGCTAACTATAATGCCATCAATAAAACAGGTCTGCTGAACCTAATAGAATTACCAATATGGTTAAATATTATTTTTGGATTGATGTTATTAGATTTAATTGGTGCCTGGCTTATTCACTGGATAGAACATAATGTTAAATGGATGTGGAAATTTCATATCATTCATCACACAGATAAGGAAGTCGACGTAACCACTGGATTAAGACATCATCCTGGTGAAAGTGTGTTTAGATTATTATTTACTGCCCTTGCAGTATTCGTTTCTGGTGCATCATTTGGCATAGTCATGTTATACCAAACTCTTTCTGCATTTTTTGCACACCTCACACACGCAAATATTACAGTTCCAAAAATTGCAGATAATATTTTAGATAAAGTATTTGTAACACCACATTTTCACAAAGTGCACCACCATTATATTCTTCCCCATACTGATCGCAATTACGGAAATATTTTTTCAATTTGGGATAGAGTTTTTGGGACTTCCATAAAAGTAGATAATGTAAATGAACTTACTTATGGCTTAGATACACATATGGCGAAAAAGGAAATAAGTGATATAAAAACAATGTTATTTATTCCTTTTGGTAAATACCGACCTCCTACAGGATCCAAGTTTGGTGATAGATGAGTAAATTTATATTTTTATTATTTGCTTATATGACTTTAGCAGGATGCAGTATTGGTTCTTTAGCAAATAAAAAGACACCCTATATATACAAAAATCCATATCACTATGGCGTACTAAACAAAAATATTTTAATGGAGCATGAAGGTTATACTTGGTTTTTGAACCGATATGATAAATACCAACCCTCAATCAAAGAATTAAGCCAAATTAATTTTAATGAAATAAAAATAAAAATATTTATGGGAACTTGGTGCCACGATAGTAAAAGAGAAATTCCACGTTTAATTAAAATATTAGATGATCTAAAATTTGATCAGTCAAATGTGGAAATTATTGGATTAACTAAAGAGAAAAAAGGTTACTTCAATGATTATAGTCGATATAATATTACAAATACTCCTACTATAATTTTTTATAAAAATAAAAAAGAAGTTGGCCGAATTATTGAAAAACCAAAAGAAACGCTTGAATCAAATATGTTATCAATTCTAATGAATTAAACATGAGAATGTCACCTGAAGAAAAAAAAGAACTTGATGATTGGGTTGAAAAACAGTATCCGATTAGCATGAAACGTTTGAAATTATCAAATCCATTTTACCAGAAGGGTAAATTATCAATCATGCTTGGTATTTTACTTTACGCATTACATATATTTTCTAAATTTGATTCTCTTTTAACTGCTTCAATAATCTTTTTGATTGCAGGAATTATTATGGAAATTGTTGCCTTAGTCAAATATTATAGTTCGCTTTCAAATGAAAATTGATTTCACAGGAAAAGCCGTCCTTGTTACCGGATCATCAGGAGGAATTGGTAGAGCGATTTGTTTAGCATTTTCTAAAGCCAATTCTATAATCCACGCTCATTATAATTCTAATAAAAAAGAAGCCGAAAAAACCATTCAACTACTTTCTAATAAGAATCATTATTTACATCAAGCTGATCTTTCAAAGCCTGATGATGTGAAAGAGATGATAGATAAAATTGGTAATATTGATATTGTAATTAACAATGCAGCTGTTGTTGAACAACATAATTTCGATGAACTTGATTATGAGAAGTGGGGAAATATTTGGAATAATACAATTGGCGCAAATCTTATGGGACCTGCTTATCTGATGTTTCTTGCTTCCAAAAATATGCAAAAGCATGGGGGTGGAAAGTTTATTAATATTTCATCTAGAGGAGCATTTAGAGGTGAACCAAAAGCTCCAGCTTATGGAGCCAGTAAAGCTGGCTTAAATGCATTAGGTCAATCTATGGCTCAAGCTTTAGCTAAAGACAATATTTTTGTTTACACTATTGCGCCCGGCTTTGTTGAGACAGATCGTGTTGCTGATATAATTAATGATGAAATAAGATCGCAAAGCCCATTAAACCGTGTTGCCAAACCTCAGGAGGTTGCTAGAACGGCAGTTTGGCTTGCTTCCGATGGAAATGATTTTTTAACAGGAAGCATAGTTGACATTAACGGCGCCTCCTATCTTAGATCTTAGTTTCATTAAAAAATTAACAGACGGATTATTTTAACAACTGCATTTTCTTTGATTTAGAAAATCCATTTGAATTAATCTGATAAATATAGGTCCCAGAAGGCATTATATTGCCAAATTGATCCTTACCATTCCAAGACACATGATATGAACCTGCTGCTTTTACTCCATTAAAGAGTTTAATTATCTCTTTTCCCTGTAAATCAAAAACTTTGATACTCACTGTTCCAGAAGTTTTAATGGTAAAGGGTATTTGAGTTGAAGGGTTAAATGGGTTAGGATAGTTCTGGGCTAATTCAAATCGATCTGGAATATTAGGTTCACCTATAGACAATTCATCTGTTTCAAATTTAGCAGAATATGTGCCATTCCCATGAGTTCCAATAGCAATATAACCATCAGAAGGCCTACCACTTATCATGTCAACCACAACATTTCCAATTGTTTCTGGTCCTTCTAAAACCCACTGCGTTTTAGTACCATTTAAAATAGAAGTTGAATAAAGACCAGTGCTAGTACCTGCAAAATATTGATAACCATTTTTCAATGGGTAAATATAAATAGATCGTACAGAGGGTCCTGAGCCATATCCACTTTCTTCCTCTTCTAAATTCCCACTCACATCAGACCATGATTTACCAGCGTCAGTTGAATAAAAAATACTTTTAACCTCATAACTTGAATAACTTATCATCACATTATTTGAATTATAGGGATCTACAGATATACTGCTGACGTATCCTCTTCCCTGATTATTTTTAATTTGAACAGCTTTATCATTTTTGTCTGAATTATCTAGTCTATATAGATACCCTGAAGAAGTTCCGTAATACAATATATTTGGAGGGTTTATACTTTCCCCAAACGCAGAGATACTGCCAATCGCAGAAGTGCCATTTAATTTTTCCCATTGAGTACTTTCATATCCTCCTCCACCTGATGGTCTCTGATAATTTGATTCATTTAAATAAACATCATTATTTCTATAAATGTATTTACCAGCAGCGTAAAATAATATGCGATCATTTGTTGGACTTGAGTGAACTGGGTTTATAAATAAAGCATCGTTACTACGATCAAAATCTGGAGGATATAAATAAGCCCAGGAGTAGTTATTATATTTACCTTCGCCATTTCCATAAGACCAATTAAATGGATTATTCCAATCTTTAATTAGTGTATAACCTCTTTGAGAAGATAAAATATATGATCTTCCATGATTAATAATTGAACAATAAGCACCATCTCCACCAAATACCTCAGCCCATGGATTCGTTGTACTTGAAACAAGAGACTCCCATGTCCCATTATCTTGCATCCCACCCATAATTAGATCTGGATAAGAACCTTTTGGGTCAATAGCAATGGTGTAAAACTGCGTAGTTGTATATCCATTATTCAAAGAAGTCCAACTCTTACCAAAAGCAGTTAAATCTTCCATTATATGCAAACCTCCATCACTCGCAGAAAAAACTTTATATTTCTTATCTTTATAAAATAATACGTCATGTTGATCAGCATGATGATCGTCATGACCATATCCACCTAATTGAAAGACTTTTCCTTTTGATTTGAATCCATCAGTTGAATAATAAAGATTGGTTCCTCCAATAAATACAAAATTTTCGTCGCCAGGACTTATACGAACATAAATATCATATCCACTTTGAGAGTTATAATCACTTGGAAGGTTTACAGAAAGATCCGTCCACATCTTGTGTAAACTATCTTGAGATGCATGTTTATATTTCCACAAAAGATGCTCATCATTACTTCTATTTCCAATAACATAAACAATCGAATCATTAGAAAGTGAAATATCTGGTACTACACGTAAATAATCATTTGGGAAAGCTTTGGGAGTAATGTTTTCCCAAGAATCGCCATCTGATGAATAAAAAATGATACCATCAGTTTCTCCACCTACAACTGCTATCATCAATCCTTTATCAGTCATTGCCAAATCCGATTGACTATCATTCCCATTTCCTAATATAGGAACCCAACTATTTCCTTCATCTTTACTTTGATAAATAGTGCCATATGATGCAGAAAATACATCTCCAGAAATAGGATGAACTTTTATTCTCCAAGAATAATTCAAATAATTATCAAATGACTCTGGCATTTGTGTTGAAGTAGAAGGAAGTAAATTCCAAGTTTTTCCATTATCAGTCGATTTATAAATCCCATCACCACGAAAAGGTGCTCCTCTTGCACCAGCTGAATTTCCACGTCCCTCTCCTGTGCCAGCATACCAAATATTTCTATATCCTTCTCTAGGATCTTGAGCTATTGAGGTAACACTATGTAGCTGATCGGCTTTGGTCATTTTTTCCCAAGTTTGTCCAATATCTTCTGAGCGCCATATTCCACCAGAAACACCACCAGCAATGAATGTATTTGAATCTGAAATATCAATTGCTAATGCACGGGTTCTACCGCCTACATTATACGGTCCTCTTTGATCCCATTTTAATGATGCATCAAAACCTTTGGCCCTTTTTAATCCGCCATTAATATCTCTGCGAATAGGAATATCTTTTGAAAATTCTAGAGCCCGTCTCTTAATACCAGTTGGGATTGTATTAGTATGAGGACTTTTTAAACGTAACCAATCAAATTCGATTCGTGAAGCAGGCCCCCCTTCTTCACCTGATTCAAACATCAATGAATTAGGTAATCCAGGATTTCTTGGTGTTTTAAACAGGTTTTCACTAAAAAATGATAATCCTAACAAAAATAGAAAAAAAATTCCTTTAGATTGAATATTTCGCATAATTTTTGAGAAAATAACCCAATTACTTATATTAAGAATATAATATCTCTAAAAGGAACCGAGCCATATTCCAATACAAAATAATGTACCTGTTATAGCGTGGAGATTAATTGTACCTGCATTTGCAGGTTGCAAAAGACGACTATCATAATTCTTATATAATACCTTAATGATATTTATAACAAGAAAAGAAGCTAATAAAGCTATAAGAGTGAGGATTGGGAATGTGCCTATAGCAGCCATTATTGCAATACTTAAAAAAGCGCCTACTACTAAGATTACGTAACCAAATCTAGCTCTTTCAGGCCCAAATACAACAATTAAGGTGTTTTTGCCAGTAGCTTTATCACCATGATAATCAGGGAATTCATTAACATAGACAATTGCCGCTACTAATAAACCAATAGGTATCCCAGCCAAAAAAGCTTCAGGAAGTAATTTTCCAGTTTGTATAAGTGCACTTCCAGCAACCATTAATGGACCAAAATTTAGACCAATTAATAATTCACCTAGTCCTTTTCTAGACGCAAAACGAAATGGTGGTGCAGTATAAAATAAACCTGAAAAGAATCCTATTAATCCTAACCAAAGAACCGGCATTCCTGCTTTTTGAATTAAAGGGACACCAACTAATGCACTTAATGCAAAGGATATAATGGCAACATTTAGCATGCCTTTTGCAGATATCAAACCCATTTGAATACTACGACTACCTCCTGAAAAAGGTACCATATAATTAACATTAGCTTCATCAGTCCCACTCGTATGATCATAATAATCATTAGCAGTATTGGTTCCAATATGCAATAATGAACCTCCAAGTACAGTAAGACCTAGCCAACCCCAACTAACAGCATACCCTAACATATTTGCAACAGCTGCACCTGCAAATAAAGGAACAAAAGTTGCCGTTAAGAATGGTAAACGCATAATGACTAACCACGTAAAGATTTTTGTCATCAAATTAATTTTGGGTCTTACCTCATCTGGTGTTTTATCATTAAGAGGTGTAGTTACACCACAATAACCAATATGTTCTCCATTTTTATCTTTAGTAGGAGTAATCTTTATATGACAAGGAATTTCTTTTTTATTTTTATCTAAAAATACTGTATTCCCCTGCCATTCGCCTTCTTGTACTGCAGTCTTCAGCCAATTTACCACATGACCTAATACAACTTGGCCATCACTAAAATCACTAACTCGGAGTTTCCCAATTACCTCTTCTGAAGAGTAACCAAATAATTTTACGGCTCCCTCAGAAAAAGTTTCAACCTTACCATCAAGATCACAAGTAATCACACTCTTAATATTATTATCCATTATTATTCCCCTGTAATTATAGAAAAGAAAAAATTGTAATTAATTCAATAGTTCAAAATACAATAATCTATATTTAGTAAATGCAAAAATATTATAAATCACTATCAGTACTATCTGGTTCAGCTGGTGTAGGAATTTCACCCCAATGCGTTGGTGATGTATTCAATTGCCAGCTTATATTTTCATTTGTTTGATAGACTTCAACTTCATTCTCAATTCTAACATTACTTGATGACCATTCAGCATTTGATCGACCTACAATTATACTACCTAAGGATTCACCATTATAATCTAAAAAAACAAGGTGAGTGCCTGTTGAATCACCAACCATAAATTTATCCCATTTTGATGGATTCTTTGAAACAAGAGAAGTCCGTTTTAGGTTCAATAGTTTATCAAAAAACCCATTTAAAGTATTGTCCTTAACTTGAAGTGAATCATGATTTATTATTGACCAATTATCACCATTAAATGACAATGAAAGTGAGTCAATTCCTTGGTGAATATTTATTCCAAAAATATCGGATTTATCAATATTAAAAATTTGGTCACTTCGTGTATCCAAAGAGTTTTGTTTAAACTGACTAAGAGAGAAAAGAATTAAGAGCGAAACTAATCCAATAATCCATATCCTATACTTAGCCATATAACTCCTCCAACACATTACTTCTATTTTTTTGGTTTCGGATTCGAATTAAACCAAATCCAATAATAAGCAATGAAGGTGTAATAATATTAACCCACTTCCAAGTACGCTTTGCACCATCTGAAACCTCTTCAAGTGGCCTAGAAGTTATCTGTCGTGACCTTAGAGAAATAAGGTCACGATCACCAACCAAGAAATCAACCGAATTCATGATAAATATATGATTTTCTGGTGAGCGTCCACCTCCCTGATCCGACATAAATTCAGAATCTCCAACTAAAATCATTTGACTCATAATACCATTATTATTTACATATTCTGATCGTGCCCCAAGTACTTGTTTTGATTTATTGAAGAGTCGCATGAAAGGATTTTGCTGAGGATCGGGGTTTAAATTATAATTTCCCCTCATCTCGCCTGACTGATCTGAAGAAAATAGTAGTGGGACAAAATTAACATTTCCCATTGAGGATGAATCTTGTTTAACCTCGCTTGCAAAAACTAATTGCATTTGTTCAAGACCAGATACAATTGCTTCTTCCGAATTAAATGAGCGGACAACCGGCAATAATGGATATTCCATTGGCACATTCATTCGAATAGGACCCATTTGCTGTTGCACACTTACACGGCCACATATTTTATCTGTGACTAAATTCTCTTCAATAGAAAATCCGTACTTTTTAATTATTGAAAAAATATCTGATTCTATTGGGAATGCTTGTTGAACTTGTAAATTTGTTTTTATTCTATTTTGAGTAAGAAATAGATTTCCTCCTCTTTCAAGATACTCTATTAAATTTTTATTTTCTTCAGATGAAAGTGAATCAGAGACACCTCCCATAAGTACAGCATTTATATCACTTGAAATTTTTTCAGCAAAATTAATTGGCCTTACACTATAACGTTGGTTTAACACATTACGAATAGTTTGGAATTGATCAGACTGAGACTCTAATACAGCAATACCGATTACAGGTTTATTAGTTTCAACTAATTTTTTAATTTTGGTTGTTATTTCATATTCAAGTCCAGTAGTTGTTTGAATAACAGGTAGAACTTCTTTTTTATCTTCATATAGGATTACCATTCCCATAAGGACTCGCTTAACTTCCATCTTATCATTCTCAACGACTTGCATTTGAACAGGCATAATGCCAGCTTTTTGGGCTTCTTGCTCAATATTTTGATCATCCTCAGGTCTGAAAAATTCAAATCGAATATTACCATCAGATATTGCCTCAAATTCCTCTAACAGGTCCTGTAAATAACGACGATTATTTGCATATTCACCTGGAAGATCATCAGAAAAATAAACCTTCATTGCAAGTAGATCATCTACTTGTTTAACAACTGATTTACTTGAAGCTGATAATGAATACATTTTATTATCAGTAAGATCTAAACGGAAAAAATAGTTATTCGATATTGCATTAAATAAAAACAACATAGTAAAAAGCAATAATCCCGGAACTAAAACTGATTTTTTAAAATCAAAATTTTTCATTTTATCAATCATTACTTCCACCTCTTCATTTCAAGAGTTTGAATCGTAAGAAAAATGAAAAATCCTATTACCGAAAAGAAATAAACTAAATTTCTAGAATCAATAACACCTCTTGATATATTAGATAAATGGTAATCAACCGCTAGAAATTGGACAAATCCTGCAATGGAGGTTGGAACAAAAACTAATGTTTTATCTAACATAAAAAACACGAGAACAATAAAAACACCAATGATAAAGGCAACCACCTGATTTTCAGTAACACTACTGGCATATGTACCAATTGCAGCATAAGTGCCACCCATTAAAGCAAGGCCTAAGTAACCGCTAAAAATGGCACCATAATCAACATTTGTTCCAACAGAAATCAATGTAAATAGATGAATAGAAGTTGCTACTAACCCTAAAAGAATTAGAGAAAATGCAGCTAAAAATTTCCCTATAACAAATTCATAGGAGTTAAGAGGCATAGTAGACATTGTTTCCATAGTACCAAGATTGTTTTCACGTGCAATTAATCCCATTGATACAGCAGGTATAAAGAATAGATAAACTAATGGAACAATGTCGAAAAGAACCCTGAGGTCTGATTGACCAAAAAGAAAAAAAGTATTGGTAAAAAAGTATCCATTTACTATTGCAAATATCACTAAGAAAATATAGGCCATCGGACTATTAAAGAATCCACCTAACTCACGTCTACAGATAGTGTTTATATTACGCATCTGTATTGCCCTCCATTGTCAAGTTTCGGAATATATCCTCTAAATTTGTTGTGTGAGGATTCATTTTTAATATTGTCCATTTATTTTTAATAGCATATTTAAATAAATCTTCACGTGGGTCTTTATCTTTTCCATATTCGAACTGTAAGCTTTGTACTCCATCAATCTCATCAATTGAAACAAATTTTACTGCTGGAACTTTAGCCTGTATGTGTTCAACACTATCTTTAGTCGCACCTTTGACATCCATATTTAATAGAACATTGCCTTTGGAACTACTCATTAGCTCATCACTTGTACCATTTGCAACAATTTCACCTTGATTAATTATAATAATTCGGTCCACTGTAGCTTCAATTTCCTGTAAAATATGACTAGACATGAAAACTAATTTTTCTTTACCAAGCGTTTTAATTAGTTCTCTAATCTCTACAATTTGATTTGGGTCTAAGCCAGTAACGGGTTCATCTAATATTAATATTTTGGGATCATGAATCATAGCCGCAGCCAGACCAATCCTCTGTTTGTAACCTTTTGAGCAATCAGAGATTGTTTTATGAACAACTCCTCGTAAACCACATTGCTCTACAACTCTAGCTAGTGCATCTTTAAATTCACGTCCGGAAATATTTCGTATAGTTGCTAAAAATTCAAGATACTCATAAACACGCATCTCAGTGTATAATGGATTTAATTCAGGTAAATATCCAATTTGTTTTTGGATCTCATGAATATCATCTATGATATCTAAGTCATTTACCTTTATAGACCCTTCTGTTGGAACTAAGTATCCGGTCATCATTTTAAGGGTTGTAGTTTTACCAGCACCATTCGCCCCTAAAAAACCTATAATTTCACCATCCAATAAATCAAATGATATTGATTTTACAGCTTCTACGGATCCATAGTTTTTGGATAAATCTGAAACATGTATCACAGAATTATTTTCTCCTCGACATTTTATTAAGTCCTAATAATAAATGAATTAAATACAAATAAACTCAAAAAAAGTTCCGGCGAACTTAAAAAATTCAACAAAAAAGTTCAACTTCGTGTTAACATTTTGCTTTTAAGTAAATTTTTAATTTTTCTTATATGCTTTGGCGATGAACCGCAACATGCTCCAATAATAGTAGGTGATTTTTTTATATAAGATATCATTGTTCTTTCAAATTCATCATCATCTACTTTTTGGATCATTTTTCCATCGGGCTCTGGCTTAGTTAAGCCTAGGTTTGGATAAACACCCCATTTGGAATTCCAATTATTAATAAATGAATCTAAAACTCTGTTTGTTATATCTATTGTGTTACAATTCAACATTAAACATGATATTTTATCATTTACAATTGGGAAAACATCCTCAATCAAATGTCCAGATAATAAA
>JAYZKF010000112.1:0-7341 GCA_036163755.1 Fidelibacterota bacterium | reverse complement strand
AGCTAGTGCATCACTAGTTATCGCTGGGCTTATTGCAAAAGGTAGAACTGAAATTAGTCGTGTTTATCATATTGATCGTGGATACGAAAAAATTGAAGAAAAATTTCAGTCTATAGGTGGCAGTATTAATAGAGAAAAAAATTAATAAAAAGAATGGGAACTATTTGATAAAATTATTTAATATGTTCACTTTGTCTGGAAGGCAATCATTATGAGAATCGTTATAATTGGTGTCGGTGAAGTGGGCTACCATGTAGCAAAGTCACTCAGTCAAGAGGATCATGACATTACAGTCATCGATGTAAGCTCAGCAAAGTGTAAAAGGGCAAGTGAGAATCTTGATGTAATTGTCGTAGAAGGTAATGGTGCAAGCCCTCGAAATTTATCTAAGGCTAATGTTCAAGATGCTGATTATGTTCTTTGTGTTACTCGAGTAGATGAAGTTAATTTGATTGCGTCTCAACAAGCCCATGAGTTGGGTGCGAAAAAAATTATTGCTCGCCTTAGGAACCAACAATATACAGCAAGAGACTCTATTGTTAAGCCTGAGAAGTTTGGCATTGATTTAGTTATACATCCAGAAAAAGAAGCTTGCAGTGAAATTGTTCAACTTGTCCGACATTCTTATGCAACTCAATCAACAGAATTTGAGGGCGGCAGAATGCAAATGATTGGAGTCAGACTAGATAAAACTTCCCCCATCGTTGGAAAAACTGTGCGTGAAATATGCGAAGAAGAACGAGACTTTAAATTTGGAATTATAAATGTTTTAAGAGATAGTGAATCACATGTGCCCTGGGCTGATTTCAAATTCAAAGATACAGATACGGCATATTTTATTGTAAAAACTGAACGGCTCGAATCCTTAATGTATTTACTTGGGAAGGAAACAACTCCTACTAGATCAATAATTATACTTGGTGGAAGCAAAATTGGTAGAAGTATAGCAGAAAAGCTTGAAAGTGAAATCAATGTTCGTATGATTGATAATAGACGGGAGAAAGCAGAATGGCTTGCCTCTAATTTAAAAGAAACTATGATTTTGCATGGCGATGGTACAGATGTTGAGTTATTAAAAGCTGAAAATATTGGTGATGCAGATAGTTTTATTGCTGTAACAGAAAATGAGCAAACTAATTTATTATCAGGTATGTTGGCTCGACATCTTGGAGTTAAACAAGTAGTTATTCATGTGAGTACAACAGAATATATGCCTATAGTTCATGAGATAGGTTTTGGATCAGTATTAAGTAAGAATATGTCAACAGTTAATTCAATATTGAGGCTCATTACCAGTGATCAAACCGAAAAATCTGTAACTACTTTTGATGAGATCGATGTTGATGTTGTTGAATTTAGCCCAGAGCCTGGTAGTAAAGTTACTAAAGCACCTTTGGAGGAAATAAAATTTCCTGAAGATAGTATAGTTGGCGTTATTAATCACCATGGAAATCTATCGATAGCTCGTGGTGCGACTCAATTAACTGAGGAAGATACAGCTTTGGTATTTGCAAAGTCTAAAGTTGTACCAAAACTGAGGCAGCTATTTGAGGCCTGATTGAACCCTAAAACAATCGTAAATATTCTTTCTGCATTGTTGGTGCTTACTGGTCTATCAATGTTAATACCTATAATGATTTCATTAGGGTATGATGAACCAGACTTTCTTGGTCACATTAAATCAATGGCGATCTGTTTAATTTTTGGTATACCATTTTGGTTTATAACTAGGAAAAGTCGCTCTTTAAAGAGTAAAGATGGTTTTGCAATTGTTTCACTCGCATGGATTTTAGTTGCCCTCGCTGGATCTATGCCATTTTATTTAACAGGTTCAATCCCAAATTTTACCGATGCATGGTTTGAGTCAATGTCTGGAGTTACAACAACCGGATCATCAATTCTTGGAAATCCAACTACTCTACCGAACCTTGCAAATGGAATCGAAAGCTTACCGCATGGCGTTTTATTTTGGAGATCGTTTCTTCAATGGATTGGTGGTATGGGGATTATCGTATTTACCATTGCAATTTTACCTTTGCTGGGAGTTGGAGGTGTTCAGCTTTTTAAGGCAGAGGTCCCGGGTCCCGTTGCAGATAAGATACGCCCTAGAGTTAAAGAAACAGCAAAAATTTTATGGATGGTTTATATAGGCTTAACACTAATTCAAACATTATTTCTTAGAATGGCTGGGATGCCTTTGTTTGATTCGATTTGCCATGCATTAACGACGATGCCTACTGGAGGATTTAGCACTCAAAATGCAAGTATTGCAGCTTATAGTAATCCCATGATCCAATATATCTTCATTTTGTTTATGTTTATTGCTGGAGTGAATTTTACTTTACATTTCCGCGCGCTAACAGGAAATGTGAAATCATATATAAAAGATTCTGAGTTCTTAGCTTATCTTGCAATTGCTTTAGGTATAACGACTATAGTTTATTTTAATTTATCATATTCAAATTCATCTTGGGATCACGATAATTTTTTAAAATCTTTATTCCAAACTGTTTCTATACTAACGACAACCGGATATGGCTCTGCTGATTACGAACTATGGCCTTATCTAAGCCAGTATTTAATAATCGTTCTTATGTTTATTGGTGGTATGGGTGGATCTACTGGTGGGGGAATGAAAGTTGCTAGATTTATTCTTTTAATAAAATATGCTGCAACTGAAACTCGTCATATGCTTCATTCCCGAGCGATTTTACCGATTCGTATTGGAGATCGTTTTATTAGTGAAGATGTAATTAGGAATACCCTAGGATTTTTTCTTATCTATATTTCAATCTTCGCAATCACAACTTTAACGCTAACAGCATTAAACCTTGATTTAGAAACTGCTATCGGAGCAGCTGCATCAGCGATAGGAAATATAGGACCTGGCCTTGGTGATTTTGGCCCAACAGATAGTTATGCATTGCTGCATCCACTAGGGAAATGGCTCCTAACATTTTGTATGCTTCTAGGAAGACTTGAAATCTTTACTTTAATGGTAATATTTACCCGTACTTTTTGGAAATAAAATCATGTCATTAATAATTAAGGAAATTGATAGTCATATTGCTTGGTTAACTGTTAACAGACCCGATGCGCTGAATGCCATGAATGAAGACGTCATTAATGAGCTAGATTCTGCTGTTAAATCTTCTATTAATGATGACTCAGTTGGAGTTATTATTATTACTGGATCGGGTGAAAAAGCATTTATTGCTGGGGCGGATATAAAAAAAATGCAAAAGATGAGTTCTGAGGAGGCCTTAGTTTTTGGTAAAAGTGGGCAGCAACTGACATTGACTATTGAAAACTCTACAAAACCGGTCATTGCAGCTGTAAATGGCTATGCCTTAGGTGGAGGTTGTGAAATCAGTTTGGCTTGTCACATGCGCGTTTGTAGTGATAATGCAATGTTTGGCCAACCTGAGGTTTTATTAGGATTATTGCCAGGGTGGGGTGGCACTCAACGATTACCCAAAATAGTTGGGATTGGTATTGCGAATGAGATTATTACAACTGGAAGAATGATAAAATCATCTGAAGCTCACAAAATTGGTTTAGTTAATCATGTTGTTAAACAAGATCAGTTAAAAACCAAATGTGAAGAAATTGCAAACCAAATATTAAAAAATGGACCAAATGCTATAGCAGAATCTCTTGCATGCATACGTTATGGAGATGGGAAATCCACTCAAGAAGGTCTTGAAGAAGAAGTTATTCGCTTTAGTAAATTATTTGGAAAAAAAGAATCAGACGAAGGCTTATCTGCTTTTGTTGATAAACGAGAACCTAAGTTTAGAAAATAGATATGGCTAATAATCATAAATCACCTACACTGGTTGATGCAATTATACCAATTATAGTATTAATCATAATGTTGTCTGTTTCTGTGTATCTTTATGGAGATAATTCCTCATATGGTGCAAATCAGATTGCATTAATTTTAAGTGCCTCTATTGCTGCAATAATTGCAATAAAAAATGGTTATTCATGGAAAGAGGTGGAATCTGGGATAGTCAAGGGGATTGGTATGGGGATGAGGGCTATCTTGATATTATTGGCAGTAGGAGCCTTAATCGGCACACTAATTATGTCTGGCACTGTTCCCGCTATGATTTTTTATGGCTTAGATATTCTTTCTCCATCATTCTTTTATTTTACGGCATGTATTATTTGCGCTATATCATCGATAAGCATAGGGAGTTCATGGACAGTGGCTGGAACATTAGGTGTCGCACTTATGGGTATAGCTACTGGGTTAGGTTTATCGCCATCTGTGACTGCTGGAGCGATAATTTCTGGGGCTTACTTTGGTGATAAAATGTCGCCCCTATCTGATACAACAAATCTTGCTCCTGCCATAGCAGGTACAGATTTATTTTCTCATATCCGGCACATGGCATGGACAACTGGCCCAAGCTTAATAATTGCATTAATTATATTCTTGATAATGGGATTAACTAGTAATGCCGAAGGAAATGCAGAAGGTTTGGAGCTAATCCAGTCAACGCTTAATCAAATATTTAATATCAGCATTATTTCATTTGTTCCAATCATTGTTATTTTTGTCTTAGCCTACAAAAAAATGCCTGCTTTCCCGACAATATTAATTGGGGCTTTGTTAGCAGGGTTATTTTCAATCTTATTACAACCTGAAGTTGTGTCGAATTTCGTAAATCAGCCTGAATTATCAAGCGCTCTAACTATGATTTCTGGCGTTTGGACAGCACTACATTCTGGCTTTGTTCTTGAAAGTGGAGTCACAGTTGTCGATGATTTACTTACGCGCGGTGGTATGGCGAGCATGTTAAATACGATTTGGTTGGTTGTTTGCGCGTTAACGTTTGGTGCTGTTTTAGAAACAGCACAACTTTTACATAAATTAGTAGAAAAAGTTCTCATATTTGCAAATTCTACTGGTTCATTGATTGTCACAACTATTGCAACATGTATTGGAATTAATATAATCGCTGCCGATCAATATATTGCTATTGTTTTACCTGGAAGAATGTATAGAGCAGAATTTAAAAGAAGAAAATTAGCCTCAAGAAATTTATCAAGGGCACTTGAAGATTCAGGGACGATTACTTCACCTTTAATTCCATGGAATACTTGTGGTGCATATATGTCGGCTTCATTGGGTATTGCTACCTTTAGTTATGTCCCTTACTGTTTTTTCAATTTAGTGAATCCTGTTATTGCCATTCTATATGCTTTATTGAATGTGAAAATAGTAAAGCAAAAGTAATTTATATTCTTTTTCAATTTATTTGAAAAAGAAATTAGTTTCAGTAAATTCATTCGATATTTGATTATCATACGATAAACAAACTAAAGGAGAGAGAAAATATGTCTCGAATTACCAAGTCAATATTTATAACCCTTTTGAGCTTTGGATTTGTCTTAGCTCAATCTTCAATTCAAGGTACCATTACTGATTCGGATGGTAATCCGCTTGCTGGTGCCAATGTAGTTGTAGATGGGACATCAGTTGGTGCAGCTGCAGCTTCTGATGGTACTTATGAAATTAATGTTCCAGCTGGAACAGTAGGTGGACAAAGTGTCTCACTTACTGCATCTTACATTGGTTATAAAAACCAAACTTTGAATGTAGATGTCCCTCTAGCAGGAAGTGTAACTCAAAATTTTTCATTGGCAGTTGATGCAATTGGCCTAAAGGCCGTCAGTGTGACTGCGCTAGGATTTGAAGCGAATCGTGACAAGCAAGGTTCAACAAGTGTTTCAGTATCACCTGCTGATATGACACGCTCAGGTGAGACTTTGATTGCAAATACTCTAGCTTCAAAAGCATCGAATGTAATTGTGAACTCTGTGAGTGGTGATCCAGGATCAGGTTCTTCGATTAAAATTCGAGGTTCTAATACGATATCTGGCGCTAGTCAGCCACTTGTAGTTGTAGATGGTATGCCAATTAATAATTCTCAAATTT
Source organism: Fidelibacterota bacterium (assembly GCA_036163755.1). Classification (GTDB taxonomy): domain Bacteria; phylum Fidelibacterota; class Marinisomatia; order Marinisomatales; family TCS55. The sequence goes on along the minus strand of JAYZKF010000112.1, from coordinate 1,391 downwards.
ATGGAAATTCATCTCGTTTTGGTGGAGTTTCACAGCAATCCCGGATTAATGATCTTAATTCTAATGATATTAAATCAGTTGAAGTATTAAAAGGTGCTTCTGCTGCTGCACTTTGGGGCTCGAAAGCTGCCAATGGTGTGATCGTTATTCAAACCAAAGATGGTTCAGCTGGTAGGATGAAAATGAGCTACAAGCGTACTCAATCCTATGATGAAATTCATGAAAGACTCCCTATGCAAACCACGTATGGTCAAGGCCGTAATGGAAGTTGGGGAACTTATGCAGAATCATGGGGTGATAAAATCTCTGAACGTTCTGGAGGCGAAGATGCAGTTGATAAATCTAAAGCCTATTTTGTAGCAGATCCGTCACTTGGTGATTTTACACAATACTCTATCACATCAAAAAATAGTAAAAATACATATGTAGATGAAAATTTTAATCAGGTTTTTGGAACTGGAACATCAATGACTGATGATTTTCAGGTTTCAGGTGGAGACCTATCAAAAACATATTTATTCAGCTACAGTCGCTTAAGACAGGATGGAATGGTTAGAAACTCCTATTACGATCGTGATAATATCAGATTGAATACAAAGTTTAAGCTATCAGATATGGTGTCGATGTCTTCTAAGGTTGGATATACATATAGCAGCGCTAACCGTCTTCAACGAGGATCAAATGTTAGTGGTCTTATGTTAGGATTGCTTAGAACTGCTCCTGACTTTAACAATAAATATTATAAAGGTAGCTACTGGAGTGGTGGTACCGAATATTCAGGTCGTCATCGCGCTTATCGTAGATATATTGGTGGTTCAAGTACCAATCCTATCTATAATAATCCAAATTGGACAGTGAATGAACAGAAGAATACTACTCGCGTTAATCGTGTTATTATGTCAAATGAAATGACAATAACTCCTTATGCGGGCAGTGAAGTAATTGTACGTGCTGGCTTGGATCAATTTGTTGATAATAGAGAAGGTTTTTATCCTGCTGGAACAGCTGGCTCAGCTAGAAACTCCGGTGCGTTTGATATGGCTCGGATAACAAATAAAGAAACAAATTATGATGTGATTGCACGTCAAAATCTAGAACTTGGAACTAATATGTCAATGGTTCTTACAGCGGGCTGGAATTTAAATGATCGCACATATAGTCGCGTATCGTCTGGTATTGATGGATTCTTAGTTAATACGGATAAGTTTACTACAAATGTAAATACTGCTGCTGAGGCTTCATGGGTAGATAATGGTAGACTATATATTCGTTCTAACCGTGCTTATGGAGTTCTATCTCTTGATGCATTAGATCAAATTTTCGTGAATTTTTCATTAGCAAATGAATCACACTCTACCATAAGTAAAGCGTATAATTATCCTGCTTTGGAT
>JAYZKF010000111.1:0-8146 GCA_036163755.1 Fidelibacterota bacterium | reverse complement strand
ATCTTTATCCAATCCAGGATTTTCATTCAAATAATCATCAAGTGCTTTTCCAATGGCATCCGGTGTTGAAAGGACAAGTCGTCCATCTTCCCAAGTTGGATTTGGGCCACTAATTCCTTTTAACTGTTTAATTATAGCAAGTGGGTCTACGCCTGATCTCAATGCAAGTGAAATCAATCGGCTTATTGCTTCAGATTGTGCAGCAGCATTACCGCCGGCTTTACCAATTGTTGTGAAAACTTCACATAATCCATTCTCATCTTCGTTGATAGTTATATAGAGTGTTCCTTCACCTGTTCGAATTCTACGAGTGATTCCAGTAGTAGAATTTGGCCGTACTCTTGGGCGTTTTTCTTTGCGTTCAGAAGTCGATTTGTGAAGATTAGATTTTTCTTTTGATTCTTTTTTCTCTGTTTCTTCAGTAATAAGAATACCTTCTCTTGAACCTTCTCTATAAACTGTAATTCCTTTTAGATTTGCTTTATATGCTGTCATATAAATATCTGCAACAGTCTCTTTTTTAATATTTTCTTGGAGATTAACTGTAGACGATATTGAACTATCAATGTATTTCTGGATAATGCCTTGCATTTTAACTCTAAAATAAGGGTCAATGTCATGAGCAGTAACAACATATTCAGGGAGGTTGTCATCAGTTTTAAATAATTTCTCAATGATTGGATGATAAACCTTGTATTCATCAAACTCTCTACCAAAACCATCATTTTTCTTTACGCGTCTTTTATATGAAGTGGCAAAAATTGGTTCAATGCCTGATGTAACTCTCGCAACAATGGCACCACTTCCTGTTGGTGGAACTGTTAATACCGTAGAATTTCTGATTCCAGTTTCACTAATACTTTTTTTAAGGTCTTTCGGTAAGTTTTTAATGAATTTACTTTTTCTAAATCCTTTCCAATCAAAGTTTGGAAAAGCATCCTTTTCTTTTGCTAGATCTTTGCTGGTTTCATAGGCAGTATCTCTAAAAATTGTCATAACTTGGTCTACTGTTTGAAGTGCATCTTCACTATCATATTTTATACCCATTCGGACTAACATATCTCCTAGACCTAAAATCCCAAGTCCAATTCTCCTGTCATTTTGTGCGTTTTGCTTTTGAGATTCCAGTGCGTGACGCTCCATATTATAATCAATTACATTATCAAGAAAACGAGTAGCTATTTGAACCGTATTCTTAAAATTTTCAACTTCAAAGTTTCCTTCTTTATCTACAAATCTTTCTAAGTTTATTGATCCTAGATTGCAGCAGCCTCCATCGGGCAAAGGTTGTTCGGCACAAGGGTTAGTTGAAACCAATGGACTGCAGTACTCTGCATTATGATAATCTGTCATAGTATCCCAAAACAAAAGTCCTGGTTCAGCACTAGAGTGCGCATGGTCAATTATTTTTTCCCAAAGTTCTCTGGCGTTTACTGTTTTATATACTTTTTTATCCCACTTAAGGTCAAATTCTGAATCATTTTCTACTGCGTGCATAAAATCATCTGTTAGGAGTACAGAAATATTTGAATATTTCACCATATTGACATCACCGGTTTTAATCTCAATGAATTTTTCAATATCTGGATGATCAATTCTCAATGTTTGCATATTTGCCCCGCGACGACCATGCTGAGCTATCGTATTTGTATTTTCACTAAACAAATTCATAAATCCAACTGGCCCACATGATTCACCACCTGTACCTATAATTGCATCGCCTGAGGGGCGTAGAACGGAAAGGTCGTGTCCACATCCACCTCCAAATTTATAGGTTCTAGCTTCTTCTTGGATGGTTTTATAAATAGAATTGATTGAGTCATTTTCAATTCCAACGACATAGCAATTATTAAGTGTTGTAGTAATATCGTCTCTTCCAGCACCATGCATTATTCTTCCACCCGGTGTGAATTTGAAATCTTCTAAAATAGAGTAAAATTTCTTTTCCCAAACTTCTCTTAGCTTCTTATTTCGTTCTACGCTAGCTAACGCTTTCGATTGTCGTTGCCAAAGTTCATATGGATGATTTTCCCAAGGAGCGAGATATTTGTTTTTTAAAACATCAGCACCTAGTGTATCTCCATCATAATAATTTTCGATTTCATAGGGAGTGAGCTTATTGGATGTATCTTGCTCATTAACTTCTTTAGTTAACTCGCGTACTGTTTCTTCAACTATATTTTTTATTTCGCCCGTAGATTTTTTACCTGCGGGAAAATTGAGTTCAATCGCTTCAGCCATTTAAACATTCCTTTTTGGTATGTGGATATATTTTTAAAAAACGAGGTCTTAATAGGCTGACAATCGAAAAAGTGATAATTGTCTTGGTTGGCACAACCAATATATCAAACATCAAAAAATCGATCAAGCATTAAAGTATAAAAAAACTATATTTCCTCTATAAAATATTTGTTTTTATTAGTTATCCACAATTTGTCCACACGAAAATTTTGAATAATAATGGAAAAAATTAGTATCAAAAAATTTGTAATTAATAATAACAGATCTATATGATCCTCTATAAAAATTAAAAATTTTAATATTTAGGAATTGAAACTCTGGGGTGACCGATAATTCTATTTTAAATTTCATATACAAGCGAGTGTCGTAAAATGGCTATTGCCCGAGCTTCCCAAGCTGGAGATGAGGATTCGATTTCCTTCGCTCGCTCTATAATTATGAAAGTAATAAAGAAAATACATTTTATTTTTTTCTTATTCAGTATCTGGTTTTCAGGCTGCGCGATTTTTATACCTGGTTACAAAGAATATTCAACCGCAAAAAAATATTTTAATGTTGGGAATTATGATCAAACTGTTTTTTATAGTTCTAAATCTTTACAAAAAAAGCCAGCTAATGACAAAGCACTAGTTTTACTTGAATTGGCTTACCCAATGGCTTTAAGTCAACATGAATCAAGCGTTAATATTCTTAAAGCAAAAACAAATAAGTCAAAATGGCCAGAATTGGTAAATGAATATGAAGCTTTAAATGCATTATCAAATGAAATTAGAAAGCTAAAGCCGATTTTAAAGATAAATATAGGTTATCAGCTCAATTTACCTTTTCAAGACTATACGTATTATTTAAATGAAGCAAAACCTTTAGCTGCAGACTACCATTATATGAAAGCTCTTAAATATAGTGAAACACCATCCAAGCAAAATCAAAAAGAAGCAGCTATAAATTTTAAATTAGCTCTGAGGTATGTTCCTGGTTATATGAATGCGCAAGAACTTTATGAAGAATCAAGGGAGGCCGCGACTATTACACTTTTAATTCGGCCATTTGATGGCAATAAAAATATTGCTAGTTATATAAGAGATCAAATGATGATAGCACAATCAAATACTTCTAAAGAGTTTTTACGTATTATAAATCGCGATCAATTAAAAACAATTCTTAATGAACAATCCTTGTTGCAAAGTGGAATAACTGAAAATAATTATATGGAAATAGGAAAATTATCTGGGGCTGACCATATCTTAAGTGCAACGATAGTTTCTAGTTATAGACCTGTAGAGAAAATTATTGATAACGATATTAAACAAGATAAAGAGATTGTTTTGGAAACTGAAGAATATGTTGATTCAGCAGGGGTAGAAAGAACAAAAGAGATTAAAGGTACAGTCATGGCTATAGTCCAACATTATAAAAAGAGTTCTGGCGCAAAATTGAAATTATCTTATCAAATTACAGATTTAAATAATAATAGAATTATTTATAATGATAATTTGAATGGCGAGGAAAACTTTTTTCATGAATGGGCCTCCTATGAAGGTGATAAGCGAGCTCTAAATAAGAAGTTTAAAAATCTAGTTAATAGAAAGGATAGATTTGCTCCATCAAAAGATGATATGTTATTGAAAATAGCAAAATCTATTTCTATAAAATTGCAGCGTAAAGTTGCAGGTCATTATTCATATTGAATAATAATAAATAAGAAGGTTATTTATTATGTTCTATTTATCTCGAAGAATCAATTTCTTATTTTTTACAATCCTTTGTTTTTTTGCTCTATTTATTTTTTTTCGAATATTATTTCTTTTATCGTTTTATGAAACAATGACTGCTTCATACAGTGAATTGTTGGAAGCATTCTGGATTGGTGTTCGTTTCGATCTAAGATTAGCCTGTTTAGTTGTCCTGCCTATTGCATTTATTTTTTTAATACCAATATTAAACCCTATTCATAATCTTATTTTGCGAAAAGTATCACGTATCTATTTATGTGCTATATCTATTCTCTTAACTTTGTTCTATATATTTGATTTAGGTAATTATAGTTATTTGGATCAAAGAATAGATCTCTCATCATTTAAACTTTTAGAAAACCCTTTAATTTCATTTGGAATGGCTTTTGAAACCTATCCAGTATTTTGGATTGTATTGGGATTAATAATTATGGTATGGATATTGTGGAAAGGTATTCATTGGGCCTTTTTATTTTTGAATGACCAACCAAGATTATTTAGATATCGCGATAAATCTATTGGTTTTTTTATAGCATGTATAATTTTCTTCTTTTCAATTTGGGGAACTTTCAGACAGTATCGTTTATTGTGGAGCGACGCTTATTTTAGTAATGACCCTTTTATTGTATCAGTCGCATTAAATCCAGTTCTCTACTTTAATGAAACACGTACATTTGCTGTAAAAGATTATGATAAGCAAGTAACGCAGGATCATTATGATTTGTTAGTTCAAGAATTGGGCGTAGATAACCCTGACATTAATACACTAGATTTTTCTAGAAAAAAGGAAGCCATCACATCCTATAAAAAACCAAATATTGTTATTGTTTTTTTAGAATCAGTTAGTATTAATCGTATGAGTAGAATGGGAAACCCATTAAATCCTATGCCTGTAATGGATGAATTATCGAAGCAAGGAGTATTTTTTGATCGTTTCTATATTCCAATGGTTGGTACAGCTAGATCCGTTTTTGGAATGATCACAGGAATTCATGATGTTGCTGATGTAGAGACTGCTACAAGCAACCCTAAGATTGTTGAACAATATACATTGGTCAATTCATTAAAGGATTATCAGAAAAAATATTTTATTGGAGGAAGTGCAAGTTGGAGAAATATCCGCGGTTTGTTAAATAAGAATATCTCTGATATGAAAATTATTGAGCAAAAAGATTTGGATTATCCTCGTTTAGATGTGTGGGGTATTTCAGATCATCACCTTTTTGATGCTGCACATAAAAATTTGAGCTCATCAGAAACAAAAGAACCTTTTTTTGCTATTATACAAACAGCAACAAATCACCGTCCATATTCTATCCCAAAAAATATTGATAATTTTTCTATTATTGAAAAATCTGAAGTTGAGTTGAATGAAGCTGGCTTTAGTTCACTTGCGCAATATAATGCTATGCGGTTGTTAGATAATGCTGTCGGTGAGTTTATTACAAAAGCTAAAGAAGCACCATATTTTGAAAATTCTATATTCATTTTTTTTGGTGATCACGGCACTTCTGACCCAGCTGCAATTCACATGGAAAATGCTGACTATGATCTAAAGTTAAGATCATATCGCGTTCCTTTTTTTATTTATGGACCAAATCTTGTTGATGGTGGAAAGACTATTTCAAAAGTATCCCAACTAGTGGATATTATGCCGACAGTTTGTGGCTTAGCTGGAGTAGAGTATGATAATCGAACTATGGGTAAAGACTTATTTAAAGAATCTATTAATGATGAATCATTAGCATTGATAATCAATAAAAAAGTAGCAAAATCTCATATTGCAGTTGTTGGAAAGAACTATTATTTATCAATGCAAAGAGATGGAAGTGAGATACAATTACATGATTTACGCTCTAATAATCCATTAGTTGATGTAAAAGAAAAATATCCTGAAATTACATCAAGCTATACTAGACGTTTAAGGGGCCTCTATGAAGTATCAAAATATATGTTATACCACAACAAAAATTAATTATTAGAAATAAACTATGAAAAAATTGCAACCATTTCATTTGGCATTCCCTGTACATGATTTATCTGAAGCAAAAGAGTTCTATACGAAAATTTTAGGTTGTACCTTGGGGCGATCTAGTGAACATTGGATTGATTTCAATCTTTTTGGTCATCAAGTTGTTGCTCATTTGAATCCAGATGAGCTATCAAAAACAAAAACTAGTAATGTTGATGACAAACAAGTCCCAGTGCGTCATTTTGGAATTATCCTAGAATGGGAAAAATGGCTACAATTTTCAATTGAATTAAAAGAAAAGGGCGTGGAATTCATAATTGAGCCCTATATTCGATTTAAGGGTGAAATAGGTGAGCAAGCCACAATGTTTTTTTTAGATCCTAGTGGAAACGCATTAGAATTTAAATCTTTTAAAGATCCCAAAATGATATTTAAAAATTAATATCTATAGCCTTAAAGGATCTAATTCGAATATAGCTGTAAATTCTCAGCTATATTAATTTTCTTAAAAACTAAAATAGTAATAGCGTCTAAACTCTTATGTCAAATCCATTAATTGCGATTGTAGGAAGACCCAATGTTGGAAAATCTACTTTTTTCAATAGGGTTTTAAAACAAAGAAAAGCTATTGTTGATTCTCAAGAAGGTATCACTCGTGACCGAATCTATGGTGAAATGGAATGGGTAGGCCATAATATGACCTTTATTGATACAGGCGGCTACATTCCAGAAGATATTGATATTTTTAATAATGCAGTTAGAGAGCAGGCTCAAGAAGCTATATCAGAAGCTGATCTTATTTTATTTATGGTAGATGGACGAGAGTATCCTACTGCATCAGATAAAACATTAGCACAGTTTGTTAGAGAGTCAGGTAAAAAGACTATTATGGCGGTAAATAAATGTGATGATTTGGAGTCTAATAAACAAATTAACGGATTTTATGAATTAGCTATAAATCCCATTGTTCCTGTTTCTGCATTGAATGGAAGATTAACTGGAGACCTTTTAGATACTATTCTAAAAGAATTAGATCTTAAAGAGATTAGAGCAATTGAAAAAAATAAGAAAGGAATGCACTTAGCAATTGTTGGAATGCCAAATGTAGGGAAATCATCACTTGTAAACGCATTACTTCAAAAAGAACAGTCAATAGTTACTCCAATTGCAGGTACGACAAGAGATTCCATTGATTCTTATTTAAAATATTACAATAAGACCATTACTTTAGTTGATACTGCGGGATTAAGGAAACGTAGTAAAATTGATGATAGTATTGAATTTTATAGTAGTGTTCGAACACAACGTGCAATTCTTAATTGTGATGTGTCACTGGTACTTATTGATGCTGAAAAAGGATTCACTAAACAAGATAAGACTATTATTGATGATGTAATTGTAAAGGGAAAAGGTCTTGTTTTGATTGTAAATAAATGGGATTTAATAGAAAAAGATACTCAAACAATGAAAAACTTTACTGATGAAATAGAATATCAGTTTAAATCCCTAAGCCATTACCCCATTCTTTATATTTCAGCATTGACTAAACAAAGGGTTTCGAAAGTATTAAAGATAGCGAATAAAGTATTTAAATCAAGAAAGTTGACGATTAAAACATCTTTGTTAAATAAATTTTTACAGAAATCAGTTAAAAAACAATCTCCTCCTGCAACACATGGGAAAGTTATTAATTTAAATTATATGACCCAAGTTAGTGCCGCTCCTCATTTATTTGTGATTTATACTAATTATCCTAAGTTGATTACAGCTAGTTATAAGAGATTTATTGAGAATCAATTAAGAGAAGAATTTGATTTATTAGGAATCCCAATTAGAATTTCATTTAGAAAGAAATGATAAAAATAAAAAAGCGAGCGGGAAATAAACCAAGGAGGGTAATGAGGTAAGAGGATATGGCAAGAGAAAAATCCACACTCGCTTTACCATTTAGACCTAATAATATTAAAAAGGTTCCACAATAATGAAAAAAAAGTTTTATTGTGTGATATTCATCACATTTTGTTTGTTAAATTTTTCATGCGATAAAAATTTTCAACCACTACTAATTGGTTATTGGAATGTTGAAAATTTATTTGATTTGATAGATGATCCTGATAAGAATGATGATGAATTTTCCATAGGTGGTAGAAAAAATGTTACGGATGAAATATATCAATTAAAACTTTCTCATATTGCCGAG
>JAYZKF010000110.1:0-2602 GCA_036163755.1 Fidelibacterota bacterium | reverse complement strand
CCTTCAATGTCCCCCTATTCTTTCTTACTTCTTCGAAAGTTAGATCGCAAACAAATGCTTTTCCTGAATTAATTAGTTGAATTGCATATTCATACATTTGATTAAAATAGTCAGATGCAAAGCAAAGATTTTTACCCCAATCGTATCCTAACCATTTGACATCTTCTTTAATTGATTGTACAAATTCATCCTCTTCCGCAACCGGATTCGTATCATCGAACCTTAGATTGCATTCACCGTTATATTCATATGCAATAGAAAAATTCAAACATATAGATTTTGCATGGCCAATATGTAGATATCCATTAGGTTCAGGGGGAAATCTAGTATGAACTTTATTTTTAAATTTGCCAGTTAGATTATCTTGATCAATAACTTGCTGAATGAAATGTCTATGCTTATTTGTATTACTCATATTGGTAATTTTTCTAAAGCTTTGTTCAATCGATGAATAGTTACTTCTTTACCTATTAATGCTAATATTTCTATAACAGATGGACCCGATAAGGAGCCCAAAATCGCCATTCTGATAGGCATCGTTATTTTACCCATTCCTAATTTGTTTTGATCTGCAAATGATTTTAGAGTACTATCTATTTCTTCTTTTCTCCAATCATCAATTGTATTTAACTGAGCAAGTAAAGATTTAATAATTATATTTGTTGAATCATCTTTCCAGCACTTACTTAAACCAACCTTGTCGTATTTACTTGGATCATTAAAAAATGATGCAGATTGTAAAATAAAATCATTTAATGATTTGGCCCTTATTTTTAACATTTCAACAATAGTAATTAAATAAGATATTTCGTGACCTTTGCCCCACCCTTCATTAATCGATCTAATTGAATCAATAATTTGATCTGTGGGCATATTCTTTAAATGTTGACTGCTAATCCATTGAAGCTTTTTTTTATCCCAAATGGCACCTTTCTTATGGATATCAGATAAATCAAAATTTTCAATAAGCTTGTTTATATTAAAAATCTCTTCGACATTTCCCATATTCCACCCTAATAGAGCTAAATGATTAATTAATACAATAGGAAAATAACCTTGGTCCCTATAATGTTGAATTCCAGGTGCTCCATGTCTTTTGCTAAGTCTTTTTTTATCTGGACCCAATATTAGAGGTAGATGAGCAAAAGTTGGTATGTCAAATCCTAAAGATTTATATAAAATAATCTGTTTTGGTGTATTAGCTATATGGTCTTCACCTCTTATCACATGAGTTATGGACATATCATGGTCATCAATAACTACAGTAAAATTATATGTGGGAGAACCATCTGATCTTACAATAATAAAATCATCAATTTCATTATGATCTACAGTTATTTCTCCATAAACCAAATCATTATAATTGGTTTTCCCATCAGGAATATAAATTCTATAGGTAAAACTTATACCTTGATTCAATTTTTGCTTGACGATTTCTTCTGATAAGCTTCTACATTTACCAGAATATTTATAATCACCTGCATTTCTGGATACTTCCAAATCACTTTTTGAGCAAAAACATCTATAAACTTGATTAGAATCCAACAACTTTTTTATATAAAATTTATATTGCGAATTTCTTTCTGATTGATAAATAATTGGATCATTCCAATCAAAGCCTAGCCAAGATAAAGAATCTAAAATCTGCTTTGTATATTTTTCTTTAGATCGAAGAGTGTCAGTATCTTCAATCCTTATAAAAAAGTTTCCTTTATTATGCTTTGCGAATAGCCAATTAAATAACGCAGTTCTGGCACCTCCCAAATGAAGTTCTCCAGTAGGACTAGGCGCGAATCGTACTTTAACTAATGATTCCGACATAAAATTATTTATTTATGATCTTGTGCATATATATAAAATAAAATGTAGATATTTTATTGCGGAGGGGGTGGGATTCGAACCCACGTTAGGATATTGCACCTAAAACACCTTAGCAGGGTGCCGCCTTAAGCCGCTCGGCCACCCCTCCAATAATAATTATATACTAAATTATTCTACTGAAATTTAACGGGTAAAAACTCAAACATAGTATTCAATAATTTATTGCTTTCGTTTTCCCATTACATTCTATCTAAAAGATTAGATATTTTTTTTACTAAGGTTGACAGCCCTTTGTGTGAAACAGAAGATATTTCCATTAAATACTCAGGTATAGATTCCCACATTGATTTATCTATGTCATTCAGAATATCACCTTTAGTTCGAATAACAAATAATGGTTTAAGGAGGAGGGCTTTATTGTATGTTTCCAATTCTTTTTTTATAGATGCAACTTTATTTATAGGATCCACTTCCGTCCCGTCAACTAACAATAACAAAATACGGTTCCGTTCGATATGTTTTAAAAACTTAAATCCTAATCCTTTGCCTTGACTCGCGCCTTCTATAATTCCAGGAATATCAGCCATCAAAAATGATTTGTATTCACCTGATTTCACTATACCCAAGTGAGGTTCTAGTGTTGTAAATGGATAATCAGCTATCTTCGGTCTAGCTTTTGATAAGACAGATAACAATGTAGATTTTCCAGCATTCGGAAATCCTAACAAGCCTACATCCGCTAAAATTTTTAATTCAAATTCATATACTCCAGAATCTCCAG
>JAYZKF010000109.1:0-6155 GCA_036163755.1 Fidelibacterota bacterium | reverse complement strand
CCTACAAGAAAAGGAGCAAATTTTGCTATTGGGTTAACCACTAAATACTTTCTCTTCTTCAAGTTCTGAAGCGAATGAAGACATATTTTCAAAACGGGCAAAGCGATCAATGAAAGTAGCTTCCACTAATCCAGTAGGACCATTACGTTGCTTTGCAACAATGATTTCTGCTTTACCCCTATCATCATCTTCTTTTGAATATACCCAGGGTCGATAAAGAAAAATCACGACATCAGCATCTTGTTCAATAGCACCTGATTCTCTGAGGTCTGATAACTGTGGACGCCTATCACTTCTATTTTCAACTGCACGTGAAAGTTGTGAAAGAGCAATTATTGGTACTTCAATTTCTTTTGCAAGACTTTTAAGAGATCTCGAAATTTGAGAAATTTCTTGTTGACGACTTTCAGCTCCTTTTGGTCCACTCATTAATTGGAGATAATCAACAATAATCAAACCAACTCCTTTTTCAGCTTTTAAACGCCTAGCCTTAGCTCTAATCTCTAAAACAGACATTCCGGGAGTATCATCTAAAAAAATAGGTGCTTCTGCTAATTGCCCCACAGCAATACTTAAATTTTTCCATTGATTTTTTGGTAGTTTTCCAGTTCTAACTAAATGACTATCTACCCGACCTTCAGCGCACAAAAGTCGCATAGCTAATTGATGGTTAGCCATCTCAAGGCTAAACATCCCAATACCAGTTTTATCCAAGACTGCTGCGTTTCTACCCATCGTAAGAGCTAATGCAGTTTTCCCCATGCCAGGTCGGCCAGCTACTATAATTAATTCACCACTATGAAATCCTGATGTAATATCATCTAAATCCAATAATCCTGATGCTACTCCAGTGACACTTCCTGGCTTAGAGGATATTTTATCTAATTCTTCAAATGTCTTGTGTAAAATAGGATCAATATGACTAAATCCCTCACCCCTAAGTCTTTTTTCAGTGATATTAAATATTTTTGATTCAGCATCATCTAATATATCTCCAACGTACTGACTATCATCGAAAGCACTCTTAGTAACTTCATGAGATACTTCTATAAGATTTCGTAATATATACTTTTCAAGGACAATTTTTGCATAATGTTCAACATTAGCCGTTGTCGGAACCGACTCTGAAAGTCCAGTTATGTAGTACCCGCCACCAACACTTTTTAACTCTTTTTTCTTTTTTAGTTGATCAACTACTGAAATAGCATCAATAGGATCACCTCTATCAAAAAGATCAATCATACAAGAATATATTTTTGAATGAGCTTCTTTATAAAAATAATTAGCTGAAGGCAACCATTGCAGTGACTTACTGACTGCATCTTTAGAAATAAGCATAGAACCTAATACAGCTTGTTCAGCTTCGATGGCTTGCGGCTGTGCAGTTAAGTTTATTTTATTTTTTGCCATTTATACTATGATTCTATAATTGTTCGAATCCATTTGAAATCTTCCCATGCTAAAGGCTTCCAATTTGGATTTCTAAGCAAAGCTGCAGGATGATACGTAACAATTAGTTGAGTTCCATGATAGTCATGAATGATCCCCCGCATACTTTTCAACGAATTATCCACATTTAGAAGCGTCTTACCAGCTATTCTTCCCAAAGCTACAATGAGTTTAGGCTTTATCAAATTAATTTGATGAATTAAATATGGTTCGCACTTATGAACTTCTTCAGCTAATGGATCTCGATTATTTGGAGGTCTACATTTTAAAACATTGCATATATATACATCTCTATCACGAGTTCTATCTATAGCAAACAAAATTTTATCGAGTAATTTTCCAGCACGTCCTACAAAAGGCTCTCCTTGTAAATCCTCATTTTCTCCTGGTGCTTCTCCTACAAGCATTAAAGAAGCATTTTTATCGCCCACTCCAAAAACAAAGTTTGTTCTTGAATTAGATAAAGAACATTTTTCACATTTGTTTATTTGCTTATAAAAAGCATCTAGATCTGGTAAATATTTTTCTTTATTAAAGTTTTTACTTTTGGAAATGATTTTTTTTCCAATATTTATCTCATCTCCATAAACTTCTCTTGTTTGACTAAAAAACTTTATTATTTTTTCTTCGTACATGTAGCAGTACTACTTAATATTATTCATCATCTCCTTCAATTTTATCCCACTTGATATCACCATCAAAAAATTCATTAACTGCTTCAGTAGTTACTTTTTCTAACTCCTCATAATCATCAGGGTTTTTTTCTTCTATTTGATCATAAACACCCATTTCCAATTCTTCTTCTTCATTTGATTCGATAATTTCTTCAACTATCCTATTACTTAAGATTTGTTTAGCGCGTTTAGACATAACAATTACAGCCTCAAAAATATCTGAAGTTTTTTCTTCCATATTTTTGATTGATAACGGCTCAAGACCCATTATATACTCCTTTATTTTGTGTTTTAATTATATTAATTATTTCGTTAACCGCCTTGTTAATATCATCATTTATTATACAAAAATCAAATTTTGGTTTGAAAGAAATCTCATCATGAAGCCTTTCAAGCCTTTTTATTATATTATTATTTGATTCAGTCCCACGGTTTTCAAGGCGTGATTTTAATTCTTCTATGCTTGGAGGTTCAATAAATATTGATATTGTATTATTTGGATAAAGATTTTTGATAGCCATTGCACCTTTAACATCTAATTCTAATAATAGTAATCGTTTTTGCAAAACTGCATCAGATAAAGTTGATACTAATGTTCCATAATAATTATTTCCATGAATCTTTTCCCATTCAGCAAAGGATTTTTTTTCAATACCATCTTCAAATTCTTTAGTATCAACAAACTTATAATCAACTCCATCTTTTTCACCAGTCCTAGGTTTTCTAGTTGTGCAAGATACGGAAAAATTCATTGTTTTATCACGTTCTTGTAAAACTTTACAAATGGTTGTTTTCCCTGTCCCAGAAGGTGCAGAAACAATAATTAAATTTCTCATAAAATATTTTGTACTTGCTCACGAATTTTTTCAACTTCATCCTTCATGACTATAATTCCATTAATTATATCATTTGATGAAACTTTAGAACCAATTGTATTTATTTCTCTGGAAATCTCTTGGATTAAGAAATTAAGACGTTTACCTACGGGATCATTACTAGAAACCATAACATTAAATTGCTCAAAATGACTTTTTAAACGAACAATTTCTTCAGTAACATCAGACTTTTCAGCTAATATAGCAACTTCCATCGCAACTCTAGATTCATCAATTGAATTATCGTTTAACAAATCAGAAATCTTATTTATATACTTTTTAGATCTATTTTCAAGTTCTTTAGGTAAAATTTTTTCAATATCTGATAAAGCCCAATTTAAACTATTTAATCTGTCATTTAAATCAGACTGAAGGGCTTTCCCTTCAGATTTTCTCATTTTCACTACTTCTTTGCAAGCATTACTAACTGCATTAAGTAATAATTTAGAATCGAGGGAGTTTAAATCTCGACGCACAAATAGATCATTTGAAGTTATAAAGTCACCCATATCTAAATGCCGACCATATTTTTTTTGTATTTCCAATAATATGTTTTCAATTGCTTCAAATCTATCCTTATTAAATGATATTGATTCGTCATTATTATTTTCTAATTCTAAATCTATGTGAACTGTGCCACGTACCAATTTTTCAACTAAAAGATTTCTAATATTATTATAATCATTTGGATCAATTTCGATACCTCGAAACTTTATATCTAAATAGCGTCCATTTACCACTTTGATATATGAGGTAACTTTATTTAAACCCTTACCTGCGGTTCCCCGCCCATATCCCGTCATACTTTGAATCATTTTATTTATATCCGAAAAAAGTTAAGTAATTTACATTTTATTAACAGTCTATAACAAATTTAATAGTCATGAAATCAATTTTAATATAGAATATTAAAATGAGATGTAAATTCTTAAATGAATAAAAAAGTATTTATAACAGGTGCCAGTAGTGGTATAGGTGAATATTTAGCATATTCTTATTCAAAATTAAATTATTGTGTAGGACTTGCAGCAAGAAGAGAAGATAAATTAAATAAAGTTGCTAAAAAATGTATTGAACTTGGAGGCGAGGCAATTATTTATCCCCTCGATGTCCTTGATGAAAATCTGTGCAGTGAAACAATTAATGATTTTATTTCTCTACCTGGATCAATTGATGCTATTTATGCAAATGCAGGAATAGGAAGTCCAGATGAACTGAGCTCTGGGAGTGCATCAGTTATGAATAAAATACTTAGTGTTAATATTTTAGGAGTAACAAATACAGTAATGCCATTTATTCCACATTTGAAATCGGCAAAAAGTGGAAAAATTGTTGTTATTTGCTCTGTGGCAAGCTTCAGAGGTCTTGCACACCATTCAGCTTATAGTGGCTCAAAAGTAGCCGTAAGAAATATTTGCCAAGGTTGGGGAGTTGCTCTTCGGAAACATAATATCTCTGTAACAGCTATTTGCCCAGGATTTATTAAAAGTGAAATGACAGATAAAAATGAATTTTACATGCCATTTCTTATGGATACAGAAGTAGCCGTAAAAAAAATTATCAGGGCCGTTGAGAAGAAGAAAAAAGTATTTATTTTCCCTTGGCAGATGCGCTATATAGGTGTACCAATAATGAAATATGCGCCTGATTGGCTATTTAGTAAATTCTCAATTTAATCTATTTTTATAGATTATAATTTTTCAATGTAATCCTTAACCCAATCGGAGTTAACAGCAATAGAAATTAAGTGACTTCTTCCAAGGCCTGAACCCGAAGGTTCATTTAAAAATGCGTAATCAAGTGACATATTGCCCCAGCTTATTCCTATTCCAGCAGTAACCGTCCCTAAATTATTTCTACCCAATCTTAATGCTAACTGATTATTATAAATTGTATTCAAACCAAAGGTTACTCTTCCTCCATAATTGCCAATTGAAAAATCATCATCCAATGTTTTTCCCCCAGTATCCCATAGAATGTTAGCCATGCCTGTAAATAATAGTTTTGATTTAGTTAATTTTACTGAATGAGCCATTCCTGTAATAACGGTAGGTTTAAATCTTTCAACAGTTCCGTTATCCCACACTTGCCAACTAGTTGTAACGTCTCGGATGGTAACTCCAATACGACCATTTTCCCATGGATAAGTTAAAACTCCCATATCCAAACCAATCCCAGTCCCTGAATACTTATCTAATGAATGAAACAATGTTTTTAAGGCAATACCAAATTCAAAATTTTCTTTTTCCCATGATGTGCTAGCATGTAAACCCATTTGCCTTTGAGAAAAATATTTTACTTTATCATTATCTAATCTTTCACCATCATCAAGGATGCCATTTCCTTCACCTATATCTCCAGTTCCTGGGATCCCATCAACACCAAAATCCAATAAAATATTTCTTGTATCTGGAATCTGGTCAATACCTTCATATATGAATATCAAATTGAGGGGCCTTGAAAAATTCTTTATAGGAAAGCCTATAAGGTCGCTATTAATCATTCCTGCTAATCTGCTCTGATGAGTATAGTTTATATTGTGAAAACCTACTTTATTTGAAACTGCCGGATTAAATAAAGGAGAAATAGATGTTCCATAATCAGTAACCGTTTCACCGCCTAAAGATAGAATTCTAGCATCTCCAGCACTATTAAATGCCTGCCATCCATATCTAACCCAGTAAGTTTCGCTAATACAAAATGAAATAAAAAATAGTACACTAATTAACCTGATTTTAATGATTTTAAAACAAACCATATTTCTTTTTCAATTCATCTAATTTTCTAATGGCCTCTAATGGTGATAAGTTTAAAACATCTAATTCTTCTATTTCTTTTCTTATTTGTGAATCTTGTTCAGAAAAAACTGATAATTGATCATTTTTTGAAAGTATATTAGTGCTATTTTGGTTAAGCTCATCTTGGATGTAAGAATTCAATATTTCAGTTGCGCGTGAAATAACTTTTTCAGGAAGACCTGCCATCTGAGCAACATTTATTCCATAACTTTTATCTCCGGGACCATGCAAGATTTCTCGAAGAAAAATAATTTTATTTTCAAATTCTTTTACGGCAATATGATAATTTTCAAGACGATCAAGATTAGAATCAAGGTTAGTTAATTCATGATAATGCGTTGCAAATAGAGTCCTTGCAG
>JAYZKF010000108.1:0-5275 GCA_036163755.1 Fidelibacterota bacterium | reverse complement strand
TGATGGCAGCTGGGATGGGTTCAAGATACGGTGGATTAAAACAACTTGATCAAGTAGGTCCTAATGGCGAAACCATTATTGATTATTCTGTATATGATGCTATAAAAGCTGGTTTCACTAAAGTTGTCTTTATTATTAGGAAAGATTTTGAAGATCAATTCAAATCTCAAATAACAGAAAAATATTCTGAAAAAATTGATATAGCATTTGCTTTTCAAAATCTTGATGATTTACCAGATAGTTTTTTATGCCCAGATGGTAGAGAAAAACCTTGGGGAACAGGCCATGCTATTTTATCAGCAAAGGAATTAATCGATGATCCATTTGTTGTAATTAATGGAGATGATTTTTATGGACAAGAATCTTTCAATGTAATTGCAGATTACTATAATAATGGTGGAAATCAATTTAGTATGGTGGCATTTAGATTAGATAAAACGTTGTCATCACATGGAGCAGTTACACGAGGAGTATGTGATATAAAAAGTAAAAAGCTAATTTCTGTTATAGAGACGGAAGATATTGAAAAAAAAGAAAAGAAAATTTTATCAAATAGAGATATTACATTTAATGGCAGTGAACCTGTTTCAATGAATATGTGGGGCTTTTTACCGTCACTTTTCAATTATTTATCAAAAGGTTTTATTGAGTTTCTTAATGCCGAGGGCAATGAATTGAAAAGTGAATATTTAATTCCATCAGTTATCAATAACCTTATTCAAAATAAGTTAGAAGAAGTACATGTCCTTAGAAGTAATGCATCTTGGTTTGGAGTGACATATAAGCAAGATAAACCAGAAGTTAAAAGAAAAATTAATGAATTAATTACTTCTGAGATTTATCCAAGTCATCTATTTGAATAAGCCATTTGAAATAGCAACCGTTATCCCTACATACAATCGTAAACATACATTGCAAAGAGCAATTGATTCTGTTTATGATCAGAAATATTCTTCAAACGAAATTATTGTTGTAGATGATGGATCTACAGATGGTACAGATGAATGGATTAAAAACAAATATCCAAAAATAATTTTACTATCTCAATCTAATTCTGGAGTGAGTTCAGCGAGAAATCTCGGAATCAAAGCAGCAAAATCGGAATGGATTGCACTATTGGATTCTGATGATGAGTGGCTACCGGAGAAGCTTCAAAAGCAGGTAAAATTTATCCAGTCAAACTCTGACAATTTATGTTGTCATACAAATGAGATTTGGATTAGAAATGGTACAAAAATTAATCAAATGAAGAAACATCAAAAATATGGGGGAAATATTTTTTATAAATGTTTAGATATGTGTCGTATATCTCCATCATCTGTTTTATTTCACAAATCAATTTTAGATCAAACAGGAGATTTTGATGAGAGTTTCAAAGTATGTGAGGATTATGATTTATGGCTTAGAATTTCAGCGAAGTATTCAATATTATATTTAGATATTCCTTTGATAAAGAAATATGGAGGACATGAAGACCAATTATCTAAAGTTTCTAATGGAATTGAAAAATATCGTATAGATGTATTAGAAAAATTAATTGAAGATAATTTTTCTGATGAACATCTTACGGGAATACGATCCATGTTAATAAGAAAATGGAAAATATATTCTAAAGGTGCAAAGAAAAGAGGGAAAATGAATCAATATAATTTTGCTTTAAAAAGGATTGATGAATTATCATCTGAAGCATGATTATATTAAGGTAGTTATATATCTGATTTTCACAGGGGAATCAAATTTTCATTGAGGAGGAAAAATGAGACACGTTAAACAATTATTTATTTTATTATTTGTCTTTTCTTTTACTGTCGCTCAGACAAATCGTGCAGGTATAAAGCCGGGTTCTGACCGATCTGAAGGCGAAGGTCCTTTTAAACGCTTAATTATTAGGGGAGCAACGGTTATTGATGGTGCTGGAGGACCACCCAGAGGACCAGTAGACATTGTTATTGAAAATAATAAAATTGCATCTATTTCAGGTGTTGGCTATCCAGGTGTTCCAATAAACCAAGAGCGGAGGCCTAAAGAGGGAGATTACGAAATTGATGCACATGGTTCATATGTTTTGCCAGGATTTAACGATATGCATGTTCACGCTGGCAGTGTCCAAAAAGCACCAGATACGGACTATGTATATAAACTTTGGCTAGCTCATGGAGTAACTACAGTGAGAGGTGTTGGTCTTGGCTCAATGGAGTTTAGTTTAAGTGAAAAAGAACGTTCTGCAAAAAATGAAATTACTGCTCCAAGAATATGGGCATATCAACGTCCTGGCCAAGGTAAAGATTGGAAGGGAGGACCAATTCGTGATGCTGAAAATGCTCGTAAATGGGTCAAGTATGCTGCAAAAAAAGGTGTTGATGGTTTAAAATTAGGTGCATATGAGCCAGAAATAATGGCTGCTTTAATTGATGAAGCTAAAAAACAAAATTTGGGAACCACTGCTCATTTAGCTCAAACAGGTGTGGCACGTATGAATACTATAGATGCCGCTCGACTTGGTTTAGGTACGCAAACTCATTTTTATGGATTATTTGAATCCATGTATGAGAATAATGATATTCAACCTTGGCCTATGGATATGAACTATAGTAATGAGCAACATCGTTTTGGTCAGGTGGCTCGACAATGGAAATTAGTTAAACCCAATGGGGAAAAGTGGGAGTCTTTGAAAAAAGAGTTAATCGAACTTGACTTAACTATGGATCCAACGATGACAATTTATGCTGCAGGTCGCAATGTTATGTTCGCAAAAAATGCTGATTGGCATGAAAAATATACTTTACCATCTCAATGGGATTTTTACACACCAAGTAGAAGAGCACATGGGTCCTACTGGTTTGATTGGACAACTCATGATGAGGTTGCTTGGAAGAAGTTTTATCAAGTATGGATGCAATTTTTAAATGAATACAAAAATGCTGGTGGTAGAGTTACAACAGGTTCAGACTCAGGGTTTATATATAAACTGTATGGATTCGGTTATATAGAAGAATTAGAACTTTTGCAAGAAGCAGGGTTCCATCCTTTGGAGGTTATTCGAGCAGCTACTCTACATGGAGCTGAAACCTTACACAAACCACTAGGAACAAAACCAGATTTTGGAATTGTTGCACCAGGATATTTAGCCGATTTGGTAATCGTCGATGAAAATCCACTAGCTAATCTTAAAGTATTGTATGGTACTGGTGCGATTAAAATTAATGATGATAATGAAGTTGTAAGAGTAGGAGGAATAAAATATACTATTAAAGATGGAATAGTTTATGATGCTAAGCAGCTATTAAAAGATGTTGAAAATATGGTAAAAAAAGCAAAGCGACGTGATGGTGAACTGGAACAATATTAAGGTATAAAAAATGAAAAAAATATTTCTTACTCTAATAGCTTTCTCTTTCCTATTTGCGCAAGCTCCAGATCGAATTAATAAGAAAATTGATAAAATGGCTGATCGTTTGGAAAAAAAAGTCATTAATTGGCGAAGGGATTTTCATCAAAATCCAGAACTATCAAATAGAGAATTCAAGACAGCAGAGAAGGTAGCAAAACATTTAAAGAGTCTTGGGATAGAAGTACAAACAGGCGTAGCACATACAGGAGTTGTAGGTATATTGAAAGGTGGTAAGCCTGGTAAAGTAGTAGCTCTAAGAGCTGATATGGACGCCCTTCCTGTTAAGGAAAAAGTAAATCTACCATTTGCATCTAAAGCAAAAGGGATTTACCAAGGAAATGAAGTGGATGTTATGCATGCCTGTGGACATGACAATCATATTGCTGGAATGATGGGAGCAGCTGAAATTCTTGCTGGTATTCGTAAAGATATTCCAGGAACTGTAAAGTTTATTTTTCAACCTGCTGAAGAGGGTGCTCCTTTAGGTGAAGAAGGTGGAGCAACACTTATGGTTAAAGAAGGCGTTATGGATAAACCCAAAGTTGATGCAATTTTTGGTTTGCACGCATGGCCAGGATTAATTGGTACAGCTCAGTATCGCTCTGGACCAACGATGGCTGCTGCTGAAAGAATGAGGATAACTGTTACTGGAGTTCAAACGCATGGTGCAAAACCCTGGGGTGGTGTAGATCCCATAGTAGTTTCGTCTCAAATAATTATGTCATTACAAACAATTGTTGCGAGGGAAATTGATATCACTGAAGTTCCTGCGGTTGTAACAATAGGTTCTATACATGGAGGTGTCCGCAATAATATTATTCCTGAAGAAGTAGTGATGGAAGGTACAATTCGCACTTTTAAGAAAGAAATTCGTGATCAAATTCATAAGAGTATTAAAGATAAAGTAGAAATGATTGCTAATGCTTCAGGAGCAAAAGCAAAAGTAGAAATTTTTAGTAATATTGCTAAAGTAACTTACAATGAGCCATCATTAACCGAACAGATGTTACCTTCTCTTCGAAGAGTATATGGCAAAGAAAATGTTTTTGTACGGCCCTTTGTTACAGGCGCAGAAGACTTCCCGTTTTTTACTGACCATGCGCCTGGGTTATATTTTTTTAATGGTGTAGCGGTGGATCCATCAAAAGCCTATTCAAACCATTCTCCATATTTTTTTGCAGATGAGCGAAATCTAAAATACGGCATGAAGTCAATGGCTCAACTTGCTATAGATTATTTGTATCTAAATCAATAATTACTAATTGCATGATAGGAAATAATTAATAAATGAAAAACATGCAAGAAAATATCAGCTGGGATTCGGTTGAAGAAGAGCAATTAAATCCATCGATAAAACGTAAAATGATATGGGGTGAGAAAGTAATGATAGCACGATTGGAATTAAAGGATAAATGTTTGGTACCCCAGCATCAACATGAGAATGAGCAAATTACCCAAGTGATTTCAGGTACTATACGATTTTGGTTGGGTAAAGATAAGTCAGAAGTAATTGATATTAATCCCGGTGAGTCATTAATCATTCCAAGTAATTTGCCTCATGAAGCACTAATGATTGGGGATGTAGTAGAAATAGATACCTTTTCACCTCCAAGATCAGATTGGATTGATGGTTCTGATGATTATTTAAAGAAATAATTATTTAATGAAAGACTTAGGTAAATGGGTAATCTATTTTGGCATAGGTTTTATAGTTATTGGCTTTATAATTAATCAATTTTCTGATAAACTTGGATGGGTAGGTCGTTTGCCAGGTGACATTCGTTTAGGGTCTGATAATTTTCGTTTTTACTTTCCTTTTACTTCATTAATTGTATTGAATCTCATCATTTATTTTATTCTCAAAATTTTTCATTGGTTTAAATG
>JAYZKF010000107.1:0-3310 GCA_036163755.1 Fidelibacterota bacterium | reverse complement strand
AAACGATTATTTTTTTGACATGTGATGCGTATGGTGTTTTACCACCTGTTTCTAAATTAACTCCTGAACAGGCAATGTACCATTTTATTAGCGGGTATACGGCTAAAGTAGCAGGTACAGAAAGAGGGATAACAGAACCTACTGCTACTTTTTCACCATGTTTTGGAGGGCCATTTCTAACATTGCACCCGCTTCGTTATGCTGAATTGTTAAGAGAAAAAATGAATCATCATAATGTCCCAGCATATCTTGTGAATACGGGTTGGGTTGGTGCAAGTGCACAATCTGGTGCAAAGAGAATCCCCTTACCGGTCACTCGCGATATTATTTATGCAATTCTTGATGGGAGTATTAATGATTCAGAATGTGAGAAAGATCCATATTTTGGCGTAATGGTACCTCAAGTACTAGGTGAGATTGACCCAAAATTATTAGTTCCATCTAAAATTTGGGAAGATGAAAATGAATATCACCAGATTGCTAAAAGTTTAGTAGAAAAATTTCAAAAAAACTTTGATCAATATGACTTGGGAGATCCACAAATTCGAGCAGCAGGTCCTTCAAATTAATTTTATAATTGGATCATAGATAAAACATGTAAATTCAATGCTTTTTAATGGCATAAGAAAGAATAAAGAAAATAATGAGTAAATATATCTTTACATCAGAATCTGTATCTGAAGGGCATCCAGATAAAGTATGTGATGCGATTTCAGATGCAATTTTAGATAATCTCCTTGAACAAGATCCAGAATCACATGTAGCCTGCGAAACTTTGGCCACTACGGGGACTGTCATTGTTTCTGGGGAAGTCAGGTCTAATGGTCATGTAGATGTAGAAAAGATTGTAAAAAATACTTTAGGAGAAATAGGGTATACAAATAAAGCTTATGGCATGGATAATAACGAAGTCAATGTTATATCTATGCTTGATGAACAAAGTCCAGAAATTGCTCAAGGCGTTGATGAAGGATCTGGGTTACATGATGAACAAGGTGCTGGAGATCAGGGCTTGATGTTTGGATTTGCTTGTAATGAAACAAAAGAATTAATGCCTCTACCAATACACTTATCTCACCGTTTAGTTGAGCGTATGACTGATCTACGAAAAGATGGTACTATACCATGGTTAAGACCCGATAGTAAATCGCAAGTATCAGTAGCTTATGAAAATGATAACCCTGTATCAATAACAAAAGTTGTTATTGCAACTCAACATGATGATATGATAGAAAAATTTGGCAATGAAGATGCAGAACATGATTTTGTTGAAAAAGAAATAATTGAACATGTAATCAAACCTGTTTTAGATGAAGCTCGCCTTCCATATAGTGAGTCATTTATTGTGAATGGCACGGGGCGATTTGTGTTTGGTGGACCTGAAGCAGATACAGGATTAACAGGAAGAAAAATTATTGTTGATACATATGGAGGATATGCACCTCATGGAGGAGGAGCTTTTTCTGGGAAAGATCCATCAAAGGTAGATCGTTCTGCAGCATATATGTCAAGATATATTGCAAAAAATATTGTTGCTGCTGGGATAGCCACAAAGTGTGAAGTGCAACTATCCTATAGTATTGGAGTTGCTGAACCAACTTCATTTTATGTTAAATCATTTGGAACTAGCGAAATTTCTGACGAAAAATTAACTGAAGTTGCAAAATCAGTATTTGCATTAAAACCAGGGGAAATTATAAAACATTTAAATTTAAAATATCCTAGATATCGTCAAACAGCTGCTAATGGTCATTTTGGACGAGAAAATGAGCTTTTTACTTGGGAAAAAACGGACAAGATTGACGAAATAAAATCTGCTGTTTCAGAAAGGAAATAATTATGGAATTAGCAAAGGAAAAAAAGACAGAACAATTACCTTATAAGGTAAAAGATATCTCTTTATCAGATTGGGGGAGAAAAGAGATTTCATTAGCTGAAGCAGAGATGCCAGGACTAATGTCTATTCGCCAAGAATATGCGGATATAAAACCCTTAGACGGTGCTCGAATTGCCGGATGCTTACATATGACAATCCAAACAGCAGTTTTAATTGAGACACTTGTAGAACTTGGAGCAGAAGTTACTTGGTCATCATGTAATATTTTTTCAACACAAGACCATGCAGCCGCAGCGATTGCTGCAAGTGGTGTTCCAGTCTATGCTTGGAAAGGGATGAATGAAGAGGAGTTTGATTGGTGCATTGAACAAACTTTATTTGCATTTAATGATGATAAGCCTCTGAATATGATTTTAGATGATGGTGGTGATCTAACAAATATGGTTTTAGATCAATATCCAGAATTAGTTGAAGGTATAAAGGGTTTATCTGAGGAAACAACAACAGGCGTTCATCGTTTACATGAACGAGTAAAAAATGGAACACTTCCTTTACCAGCAATAAATGTTAATGATTCTGTTACAAAATCAAAATTTGATAATAAGTATGGATGTAAAGAGTCTTTGGTTGATGCAATTCGAAGATCTACGGATATTATGCTTGCAGGTAAGGTGGCTGTAGTTGCCGGCTATGGTGATGTTGGTAAAGGTTCAGCTGCATCACTTCGTGGAGCTGGTGCTCGTGTAATTATCACTGAGATTGATCCAATATGTGCTCTCCAAGCTTCCATGGATGGTTATCAGGTTAAAAAGATGGAAACAGTAGTTTCAGAAGTAGATATCGTTGTTACAGCTACAGGCAATAAAGATATTGTAGAGGGGCGCCATTTTGAGGCCATGAAAGATAAAACTATTGTCTGTAATATTGGACATTTTGATAATGAAATTGATATAGCATGGTTAAATGAAAATTATGGTGAGACTAAAGATGAAATAAAACCCCAGGTAGATAAATATACAATCAATGGTAAAGATATTATTATTCTTGCTGAGGGCCGCCTAGTTAATCTAGGGAATGCAACAGGTCACCCTTCATTTGTTATGAGCAATTCATTTACAAATCAAACTTTAGCTCAAATTGAATTATGGAATAATAGTGATAATTATAATAATGAAGTTTATGTTTTACCTAAAAATTTAGATGAGAAAGTAGCTATGCTTCATTTAGATAAATTAGGTGTTGAATTAACTGAATTAAGAGAAGACCAAGCAGAATATATAGGAGTGAAAGTAAAAGGGCCATTTAAGCCAAAAGAATATAGATATTAATTCGATTATTACAATTTTTGTAAAAAAGAGCTCTAATATTTAGGGCTCTTTTTTTTGTAGCAAAATCAATCAAATTCACTACAATTTCTACAATGTCCTTTTTAGAGGATGTTAATTATTGAATGAAAAATAAAATATTAAAATT
>JAYZKF010000106.1:0-3129 GCA_036163755.1 Fidelibacterota bacterium | reverse complement strand
AATAATTTGGGTGTTTGTTTCTTTTCACCGATTAAACATGGATTGTTAACTGGGAAATATAGCAAGCCAACAGTTTTTGAAGCTGGAGACTTTAGAACAATAGTAAAAGACTTTGTTGATCAGAATATTATTGATCAAATGAAACTAAACAAATCCAAATTAGAATCAAAATTTTCTAACCATTTAGAACCCGTAATGCACGGCTTAGTTGATGCACTTTTAACTGATTCACCTACGGGGTGTGTTTTACTTGGCCAGCGAAATACGACACAAGTTGATTCTGCATCCTCATTAGGCGTTGCTTTATCTGAAGAAGAAGCGAATTGGGTAAAAAAGTTATATCAAAACTGATTTGATGATACGATACTCTTTTATATAGCTTGTAGGAGAAGGGCTAAAAGGAAAATTCGTTCAATTCATTACGCGATTATATTCTTCAATAACTAGTTTTTCAATAGGATAGTTTAAATAACTTTCTTTTTTTTCACCTTCAAGTTTGTTGGCTTTCTTCTGTACATCTTCATAAGCTTTCTTTAGAAAAGATTTATCTCCCAATAATTGATAAAGCTCATATTTAGCATCTACATTTAAATCTTCTAATTTTTGGTCTTTTATAAGATCGCGGACGACCTGTAAATCAAAATCTTTACCTAGTTCTCTAAAAATTAAATATTGAAAGGTGGTTAACTGTAATTCCATCCCTTCAATTTCATGTTCTTTTCTTAAATCAAATATACGATCCATGAATTTATTTGCTTCTTCAAATTCTCCCTTATAAAAATGTATGGTTGCCATACCAGCCCAATCCCAACCTTTTCCTCGTTGATGCTCTTTCCCCCGAAGTTTCGTTGTTTTTTCAAAAGTTTTATATGCTTCATTATAGTTACCCATATAAAAGAGTGACCAGCCTAATCCATTCATACTTCCCACTGCCCAATCCTTTTGACCAAGTCTTTGTCTGAGAGCTATATGCTGTTCAAAATAGGGAATTGCTGATTCGATATCTCCTGACGCTTGATAGTTCCATCCTATATTATTTAGGTTTAAAGCTTCCGCATTTGCGTTACCAAACTCTCTAGATACGCTTAAGGCTTGCTTAAGAAAATCAATTGCTTTATTATGATCTTCCCGTTCCATATGTATTAAGGAAATATTATTTAATCCTGTAATAATACGAATTTTATCATCTAATTTTTTACCAATATCTAAAACGCGGGTATAATTTTTTAAAGCTTCATCGGGCTTCTTTTTTCTCCATTGAACATTTCCTATGGCATTAAAAACCGAAGCAATTCCTTCTTGATTACCTAATTCTTCAAAAATTGTCATAGATGATTCAAAAAACTCCATTGCTTTATCATACTCTTTGTCATCAAAGTGGTAATAACCGACACTTAATAAACCATGTGCAATTTCTTTTTTATCCCCAATCTTTTTTGCTTGTTCTAGGGCTTGATTATGGATTTCTTTGGCCTTCTTGGCATTTTCTTTGCCACCCTGTCTCCAATAAATATCTGCCATTTTTCGCTTAGCAGCTATGAGATTTTCATCAATTTCTGTAGCCTTTTTAAGCAACCCTTTGGCAATTTCGGTATCATCAAGAGATTGAACCTTTTCATATTTGTATTTACCTTTTAAGTAAAACTCATATGCTTCAGGATTGATCGTAATTTTATTGTTCTTAGTTTGTTTGACTTCAATTTTCAATGTCTCTAGAATATTTGAAGATAGATCATCCTTAATGTTTGCAAGCTTTTCCCATTCGGTTTGCCACCGTTTAGTGAATATCACCTTTGCTGTTTGAGTATCGAATATTTCAAGAGACAATTGAAACATTGAACCTAATTTCCAAAGAGTACCTTGCGCTACATAGCGGACAAGCAACGTTTTAGACATTTCATCATAGCTCATATTTGAATGGTCAATTTTTTCTACATCTTTGAGTCCAGCAACACGGATAAGTCCTGCACCAGTGACAACGGATATCAGATCTGCAACAATTCCGTATGCATAAAAAGCATCTTCATCAGCACCTTTATTTTCAAAAGGAAGGATTGCAATAGAGGGGGCAATCTCTTTTTCTTTTAAGTCAAGGAGCTTTGTTGCAGACTCTTTTATTTCCTTTGTCATTAGATCCATAATATCGCCCATGTGATCATGGCTTATGGACTTGATGATCTCTGCAGATTGTACATTTAAAAGACGCGCATTTATACTAAAGAGCGTTCCGACTTTTGATATAGAACCAGTTACTATATACTCCGCACCAAGCGCTTCACCTATTTTTACAGCATCTTCTGATGACACAACACCTGTATTTTGAAATCCCTGTTCTTTTAGAACTTGTCCCATGCGGTTTCTTTCAACAAGAGTATAAACACCTTTTGACAAGGTCATGAATTCTGAACCAAAACGTCCGGACAATGCTTTCGCTTCGTTTTCAGATATGCCAATGCCTTCAAAATCAAGCACAGCTAATGTTTGTTGTGCACTTAATGAAATGCCGATCAATAGGATTAGAAATTTTAAGTATTGTTTCATACGAAACTTATTATTGTGCAGCTTCCTCTACAGCTGACCAAACACGCCAAATATTCTTGTAACATATTTTTTCAATATCTTCTTCTGAATAACCGCGTTTTAAAAGATGATATATGAGATTAGGATAAGACGCAACATCTTTCAAACCATATGGTAAAGTGTCTCCAACTCCATCGTAATCTGAGCCGATAGCAACATGATCAATTCCTGCTAACTCAACTACACGATCAAAGTGATCAATAACTTCTGTGACATCTGCATACATTGGGTTCTCTTCATTAACTTTTTTGGCATACACCTTTAAAGCTTCATCATCAGCAGATAAACCATTTTCTTCTGCGTATACTTTTATCTTTTCTGCATTTGCAGCTCTTTTATCTTGCGAAGCTTGTGTGACAAATGACGAACCATAATTTATTTGAATAACGCCACCATTGTCTTTAAGCCTACGAATTTCATCGTCTCCCATATTTCTTTCCCAACCAGGAGTAAAATATCGGCAAGATGAATGAGAAGCAATCACAGGCACATCTGTCATATCAAGGACTTGATTAATAACTTCATCAGTGACGTGAGATATATCTACCA
>JAYZKF010000105.1:0-4272 GCA_036163755.1 Fidelibacterota bacterium | reverse complement strand
GATCTCCATCATTAACTAAAAATATTTCCTTAGAATATGGCCATTCTGAAATTCGTTTTTTATGCCTTTCAATTCCATTTGCTGCTTGCGCTTCAATGGGGTAACCTTTAGCCATTTCCATGGCAGGACCCAAAACTTCTTTCAAGCTCATCGTCCCATATTCCGCTAACATCGTCATCAATCCTCCCGGTGTCCCAGGCGTGACTGCAGCTAGTGGACCATATTGAGGTGGATAATTAAATCCTTTTTCTTTATAAAATTCAGCAGTTGCACCAGTAGGAGCCACGCCCAATGCATTGATACCAATGACTTTTTTTGTTTTTGGGTTATAGATTAAGGCTTGAGTCTCTCCTCCCCAACTCAAAACATCATACATAGTACATGTTGCAGCCAACATTGCACATGCCGCATCCACAGCATTACCTCCATTTGAAAAAATAGTTGCACCAGCAGTTGCGCCGAGCGGCTTACCTGTTATTGCAACCCAATGCTTACCATGAATTACGGGCTTAATTGTTTTCTGCCCATAACAAATAGATATTATAATAAAAACGTAAATAACATATGTTATCTTTTTCATAAATACTCCCTACGAAAACTGATGCATAGCTTTGTTTGAAATAATATTAAAACCAGTTTTATTGGAAAATGATTCAGCAAGCATAGCCTTAGCTACAGCTTTGCAATGAATTGCACGGTAAGTCTTTGGTGTCATCCAAGAGGTGACCTTTGATATCCCACTTCCAATTTTTTCTCCTAGTCTAAATTCCTTTCTTTTACCTAATAATAGTGAGGGTCGAAAAATTAATGTTGAGACCAATTCTAACGATTTTAATTTTTTTTCAAGCTGCCCTTTTACATTATTATAAAATATTTTGGAATTTGGTGAAACTCCTGCAGCCGTAATCACGCTAAAAATAGATGATTCCCATTTTTTTGCCGCAGCTGCAAAGGCAAGTGGATAATCATGATCTACCTGAATGAAGTTTGCTTTTGAGCCTGCTTTCTTTATTGTTGTTCCTAAACAACAATACACATGATCAACGGGAAAAATTTCTTCCCAGATGGGCATATTAAAATCAATAGTCTTCTGTAAAAGTTTATTATGTTTTATAGTTAAAGGTGATCTTACAACTATGATGATTTTATCATATTGCTCAGATTCCAATGATAAAGATAAAACTTCAGAGCCCACTAAACCTGATGCTCCCAATATTAATGCTGATTTTTTTTTATTTTCCACTTAGAATTTTTGTGGCATTATTTATTGTTGATGCTGCTCGATCTAATGCCTTAGCAACTTCACCAATAAATAAATCTACTTCATCCCAATTTCTTTCTTCTAATCCTTCACGGATACCAGGTAACGTTTTGACTCCGTATCCTGTGTAATATCCTGGAGCATAAATCATATGCTTGAACCAGTCTCTTCTCGGTAAGCCGTTTTCACGAAGCATCGATTGTTCAACATTTTTTAGCAAACTATTTATTTGAGCTTTTTGCTCGGCAGAAAGAGATCCTTTTTTGAATTTATTTAGTGCTTTCTCATAATTCCATGCGCTTGCTTTTAATCTTGAGTAAGCTGCATCTAAAGATCCGAAGTCAAAGTCAGGTACTGTATCTAATCGCTTTGGTGGTAAATAAGTTTTTTTGGGATCTTTAGCAATAGTATATGCATTTTGATCTAATAATTTATTTCGAACATTCGTTTGTTTTTTCACTGTCTCAGCAAGCTTTTTATTACTTTCAATATATGTGCCAATATTATCTACCATATTAACAAATCGAAATGGAAGAATATCAGATTCAGATAATCTAAGCACCAAACGACCTGTAACCTTTGATAAGGTTACACCATATTTAAAATCTCCATCACTAAATCGCATATAATGATCATATGAATCAAACATAGAATGATATGAGCCTCCACCACTCTCTCCTCCAAATCCTAAATTTAAAGAGGGTACACCTGCATGATGAATATATGGCGTATAATCAGATCCTGCTCCTAGAGGATAAATTCTTAGGTCTTCACGTTCAGAATCTTTATTTCCGCTGATACGCAGTCGTGCTCTATTTCGATCCTGTAAAGTAACATCATGAACTGGATCTTTTACATCTTTAGAAACTTCATTGACAAATTTTTCAAGAGCATGTGAACCTCCGACACCTAAATAACCCACCCCTGTACCATCAGTATTGATATATGAAATCATCTTTTCCTGAATTTCATCTCTATGGAACTCAACCCATTCCGTTGAACCTAATAGACCTGGTTCTTCGGCATCCCAGCCAGCATAAATCAAAGTCCTTTTTGGCCTCCACCCTGTTTTCACTAATTCTCCAATCGCTCTGGCCTCTTCCATCAATGATACCATACCACTAATTGGATCTGCAGCTCCTTGTGCCCAACCATCATGATGATTGCCTCTCATTATCCATTCATCAGGATAAACAGAACCTATCATTCGACCAACTGGATTATAAGCGGTACGCAATTCCCATTCGAATTCAAGATGTAGATTGACTTTAACAGGACCTGGACCTACATGGTAGGTTAAAGGTAAACCACCTCTCCATGCTACCGGAGCTACGGGCCCCTCCAAAGCTTTGAGTAGTGGTAGTGCATCACCATAAGAAATAGGCATGACTGGAATTTTCATTATTGTAGGGGCATCAGCTATATCTAATCGTTTTGCATCTTTTGTCGCACCATACCCTGGTGTCAATGGATCCCCTGGATACATCGGCATATCAAGTACAGAACCACGTTGAATCCCATGTTCCATCCTATAGGGTCCTTTAGGATAAACATCTCCTTGAAAATAACCATCATCTTCTGGGTCAGAATACATTATACATCCAATTGCACCATTTTCATAAGCAACTTTAGGCTTTATTCCTCTCCATGACCCACCATATTTAGCTAATACAATTTTCCCCTTTACATCAATACCTAATCGAGCTAATTCTTCATAATCTGCTGGGATACCATAATTAACAAATACTAATTCAGCTGTCACATTCCCATCTGCTGAAAATGCATTGTAGCCTGGGAGTAAATCTTTAGTAATGCTGGACGTTGCATCTTCCTTAAGTGCTGGTTCTTTAAGTTGAAATGACATCATTTTTGGAGCCACCATTTCCAACTTTCTTATCTTAGGGAAAGGAACCAAAACTTCAAACGTCTCAATCGTTGCATCATACCCCCATGATTTAAATTTCTCAGCAACAAATTCAGCATTTTGTTTACTCCATGGGGATCCAACGTTGTGAGGCTTAGAAGACATATGCTTCATCCAATCATTCAGGTTTTGTGGATTAAGTACCTTGTCAAATTGAGATTCTAATTGATTTTGATTTTCTTTATCTAAAGATATATCAAATGTTGAAAGTTGATTAATATTTGGGTCGTTAACTTCAACATCAATATCTAATGACGTTTTGCACCCGCTTAGAAAAATAATTGATGATATAAATCCTATAATGCGCATTTTCATATTCGATTTCCTTAAAACAAATTAGTTAATGAGGTACTTAAAATAAATTGTAGATCAGTTAAAATGAAGGTTAATTATTTATAGTTAAAATTATTTATTATGCCAAGTAGTCAGAGAATGAAACCAATTTGGCATTGATTCGTTAAATGTATAGTTTTTGCAGTTATATCATTAAAAAAGGAATTAGAATGAATAAAATTCAAAAATTAATGCTTAACCATCCTTATATAAGTATTGCACTTATTATGCCATTCGCTTTAGCATTTGTTCTAGCCGTGTTTTCCATTCTATTAAATATTATTTTTCCAATATTATTCTCACTATGGCTAGCAGGATGGATTTATACAGCAATAGTAGGAAGATCAGTAAATCAGTATTACCAAAGACCTTTCTGGTATATTCGTTATGATTGACGAATTTCAGTTAATTTTGGTTTAATACGACTAGAATACCTCGCATTTGAGACAACCCTATCTGGGTCTTTTCTAAGAACTCGCTGCTCTTCAATAGGCAATTTAGAGAACGCATCACATTCCTTAGAACAACAGCCATTATATAGCTCATAACATTCATCACACTGAATAAACAAAATATGACATGCGTCATTTCCACAATCTAAATGACGATCTGCAGGCTTTTCACACTGATGGCATTTGCCAATTATATCTTCTGTAATCCGTTCGCCCATTCTATCATCAAAAACAAAATTTTTTCCAATAAACTTTGATTTTAACCCTTTTGATTTCACATCACTCGCATATTGAATAATGCC
>JAYZKF010000104.1:0-9417 GCA_036163755.1 Fidelibacterota bacterium | reverse complement strand
CAAGAGATTAACCAGCTTTTAAAACAATTTGCAGAAATGAAGAAAATGATGAAAAAAATGGGCAAAATGAAATTGCCAAAAAATTTAAAACAACAAATGATGGGATTAAACTAAGGAGAAGACGATTTGTCAACAAAAATCAGATTAAAACGTATAGGACGCAGAAACAGACCATTTTATCGCGTAGTTGTGATGGATTCACGAAACCGTAGAGATGGTGCCGCAATAGAAGAATTGGGATGGTTTAATCCTATTGAAGCGGATAAACCGTATGAATTAAAAGAGGATCGTATATTGCATTGGTTGCAATTAGGAGCACAACCATCAGATGCGTTACATGGTCTTATGAAACGTAGCGGATTAGCTCATAGATGGCATCTTATTAAGCAAGGGCTTGATGAGAAAACGATTGAAAAAGAAATGAAAAAATGGGCTATGACCCGTGAAGAAACTTTAAAAAATAGAGCTGCTAAAGCGGAAGAAAAAGCTAAAAAAGCCAAAGAAAAGGCTAAGGAAAAAGCAAAAGTAGCTGAAGAAACACCAGCTAAAGAAGAGGCACCAGCGGAAGAACCTAAGGAAGAAGCACCAGCTGAGGAAGAAGCGAAAGAAGAAGCACCAGCTGAGGAAGAAGCGAAAGAAGAGGCACCAGCTGAGGAAGAAGCGAAAGAAGAGGCCCCAGCGGAAGAGTCTAAGGAAGAAGCATCAGCTGAGGAAGAAGCGAAGGAAGAAGCACCAGCAGAAGAGCCAAAGGAAAAGAAACCAGCAAATAAAGACAAAAAACCTAGTAAGAAAAAATAGGATAAGACTGAAGGGAGATTAATTATGCAGGAATTTATAGAATCAGTAGTGAAGCAACTTGTGGATAAGCCAGATGAGGTTAATGTTGAAGCAGTTGAGTCTGAGCAGACCGTCATTTATGAATTAACAGTTGGTGATGGTGATTATGGAAAGGTTATAGGTAAGCGTGGTAGAAATATTTCTGCTATTCGTACAATATTGTTTGCCATAAATGCTAAAGAAGGTGGAAAACGAGCTCGATTAGAGGTAATCGATACGAATGAAGACTAAACTTTTTCCGATTGCTAAAATAACTCGCGCATCTGGTCTTAAAGGCGAAGTTGGAGTACGTCCATTAATTCGTCAGTTTGATGATTATGTTGGAAAGCCTCTTTTTGTAGGTTTCGACGAGGTTTTAGCTAGAGATGTAAAGCTAGAAAAAGTAACCGGTGTAAACAAAAAACGCCGTTTTCTTTTTCAAGGGTTAAAAACAAGAGATGAAGCAGAATCAATGATTGGTCAGCTTTTGTTTGCATCAATTTCGGATAAAGATCCAATTAATATGATATCACCTGACCTTATAGGTGCATCCGTTATTACTGATAACGGAGAACCTATTGGAGAATTAGTTGATATGATGAGTTTACCTGCTCATGATGTTTATGTTATCTCGAGAGATAAAAAGGAAATATTAATTCCGGTTGTTCCGGAAATTATCCGTGAGGTGGATTTTAAAATGGGATTAATAACCATTTCACCCATGGATGGTTTGGTAGATTGAAAATAAAAATCGCTATTATCTCGCCAATTCCTCAAATGATGGAATCGGTGGTTCAGCATTCTATGCTTAGACAGGCGGTTGAAAGAGAGAAGGTTGAACTTCATTTGGTCAATCTTCGTGATTTTGGTGAAGGTAATTATCGCCAAATAGATGATACGCCATTTGGGGGTGGGCCAGGAATGGTTATGATGGCAGGTCCTTTGTTTAAGGCGATTGAAAAGGCGATTGAAAAAGTGGGTGGTAAAGATGATCTTAGGATTATTCTTCCCTCACCTCAGGGGATACCCTGGAGTCATAATTGCGCAAAGGAAAATAGTGCAATTAAGAAGCTTATTGTCATATGTGGACACTACAAGGGCGTAGATGAGAGAGTAATTGAAAAATATGTAACTCATGAATATTCAATTGGTGATTTTGTAGTTACAAATGGTGAAATCCCTGCAATGATTATTATTGATAGTGTAGTTCGGCTAATTCCTGGCGTAATCAATAATATAGAATCGGCATTGACTGACTCTTTTGCAAATGACTTGTTAGATTCTCCATATTACACGCAGCCGAGAGATATCGAAGGATTATCTGTGCCAGAAGTTCTTTTATCAGGTAATCATGAAGAGATTGATAAATGGAAACAAGATTTTAGAGAAGAAAGAACGAAAGAAAAGCGTCCTGATATGTGGAAAAATTATATTAAAATAAATAAATCGGAGTTAAACGATGAATAAGACTAGACCGGTTATTGAAAATCAGTTAAAAAAAGATGTTCCAGATTTTGGTCCTGGTGATACAGTGTCAATTGATGTACGTGTGATTGAAGGTGGGAAAGAACGCGTTCAAAAGTTTCAAGGTATCGTAATAGGTCGAAAGGGTAGTGATATTTCTGAAACATTTACCGTTAGAAAAGTGTCTGGAGGAATAGGTGTTGAGCGTATTTTCCCAATACATTCTCCAATGGTGAGTAAAATTGAAGTAAAACGACGTGGAAAAGTTCGCCGAGCAAAGTTAAACTATATGAAAAAATTAACAGGCGCTAAGGCTACACGTATTGCTGAGAAGCGGTAAACTTAATTTGACATGTAATTATTAGCCCTCATTGCCAATTGGTATTGAGGGCTTTTTATTTATGAATAAATTTGAAAAAATAATTTTAACAATTACAGGCGGTAGCCATTTATCTGTTCATGCATTAATGTTAGCTTTGCCTAGCCTGATACCGATCATTCGAAATGAATTTAATGTAGGTCTTGATACGCTTGGATTTGTAGTGACAGTTAGTGCTTTCATGTTTGGTTTAGGCGCGATTCCTGCTGGATGGGCAGAAAAACGTTTCGGAGGAAGACAGCTTTTACTAATGTATCAGATTGGATCATCATTATCGGCGCTCCTAGTTGCTTTATCTAGTTCTTTTGAAATGATGATTGTTGGACTTGGATTAATGGGTTTTTTCTGTAGTATTTATCATCCTGCTGGATTAACGCTTATTTCTCATAGGGTAACCAAGCTAACAAAAGGAATGGCAGTTCATGGCATTTTTGGCTCAACTGGATCAGCGCTAGGTCCGATATTAGCTACAACTGTAGCTGCAATTGTTTCTTGGAGGTCAGCATATGCAGTGTTGGGTATTTTTAATGCTATATTGGCTATTAGCACTTTTTTAGCTATACCTTATCGTAAAAGAACAGAGATACCAGATGAAGAATTTGCAAATAATGAAACAAATACAAATAAACCTGCTTTAATTTTATATTTTCTAACAAATGCATTCTTGGGAATGGCTTACTACGGGCTTACTACATTTATGCCTATTCATTTTGCAGAAAATACAAGCACGATTTTTCCAAATATTTCAGCAAATATGAAAGCAGGGTTATTCCCAACAATGGTATTTGTTGCTGGAATTGGGGGGCAACTAGTTGGTGCTAAAATAGGTGAAATTTTTCACAAGCCAACAGCTCTTATATGGATAATCTTAGCAAATATTCCATTTTTTATTTTAATGGGGTATACAACAGATTTATTCTTAGTATTATCGAGCCTATTCCTAGGTGTTGCTTATTTTAGTAATCAACCTATAGGGAATACTCTTATTGCCCGATTTACTCATAATCAAAATAGAGGATTAGGCTATGGAATTAGCTTCTTTCTAAGTTTTGGAATTGGATCTTTATCAGCTGGTTTTAGCGGTATAATAGCAGTCAAGATGGGCGTATCCGCAGTTTTCCCAGCCATGGGTTTACTATTAATACCAAGTGTAATATTTTGCTGGTTCATGCGGAGAGCTGCTGGAACAACTTGATTTAAGTTTGTTATTAATATATCTTCATAATTAATATGGTTCAAAATCAAATCAAAAACCTCCCGTCTGTATCTGAAGTATTACTTAAAGCAAATAAGTATAAATATTTAAATAATAGATATTTATCATATATAATAAAAAATGAATTATTGGTTTTTCGTGGATTGGCAATTAAAGGACAATTAAAACAAAATAGAACTAAGATAATCAATGAAATTTTATCAGTTATTGATCAGCTTTCAAATTCAACTATACAATCAGTAATAAATGGAACGGGTATTGTTTTGCATACGGGTCTTGGAAGGGCTCCAGTCGATAAAAATATTGCCAGGTCTATTGCTGAACGTTTATCAGGATATATAAACTTAGAGTTTGATTTACATTCTGGAAAACGCGGAGATAGACAAACGCATGTAGAAGGTTTAATATCAGCTCTTACAGGTGCTCAGTCTGGAATGGTTGTGAATAATAATGCAGCAGCGGTTTTATTAGCTTTAAATGAATTAGGTGAAGGTAAAGAAGTCATTATTTCTCGAGGTCAACAAGTTGAAATAGGTGGCTCATTTAGAATTCCTGATGTTATAAGTAAAAGTGGGTGCATTATTAAAGAAGTTGGCTCTACAAATAGATGTCATTATAAAGATTATGAAAAGGCAATTAACAAAAACACAGGACTTATACTTTGGGTTCATACAAGTAACTATGTAATTAAAGGCTTTACAAAAGAAGTAAAGCTGAAGGAATTAGTTGAACTTGGCAAAAGAAAACGTATTCCTGTAATGGCAGATCTTGGTTGTGGTGAAATAGTAGATTTATCGGATAAAGGTATACCTGCAAGTTTAATGATTTCGGATATAGTTAAAACAGGCGCTGGGATTATAACCTTTTCAGGTGATAAGCTCCTTGGTGGCCCTCAAGCAGGTCTTATCATAGGAAAGAACAATTTAATAAAACGGTTAAAAAAGAATCCTATTGCTCGAGCCGTGCGATGTGACAAGTGGACATTGGCATTTTTAGATGAAGCATTGCGATCATTTGGTGATGATGGACCAACAAATGATAATTTAGCGAATACGCTCCTAATGTCTTCACAGAAATCATTGAAAAACCGTGGCAAAAAAATATTCTCACAATTATCTAAAAAAATTGTAATTGATTTAAACATTTCTCTTGTTACATCTGAAGTTGAAGTTGGAAGTGGATCTTTGCCTCTTGAAAGGTTAGAAAGTATGGCACTTGAGTTTAAGCCAAAAAATATTTCCCCAAGTAAGCTCGCAAAAATGTTTAGACAAGCAAGTATTCCAGTAGTTGGATATATAAATGAAAATAAATTTTTTATTGATTTAAAAGCACTAATTCCAGGCCAAGAAAAAGATTTGGTTAAGGTTATAAATGATCTATTATAAGGAAAAACATGTCGCAAGTCGTCATCGGCACCGCTGGTCATATTGACCATGGAAAGACTGCCTTGGTCAAGGCACTTACTGGGATCGATACGGACACACTCTCTGAAGAAAAAGCAAGAGGGATGACGATCGATCTAGGTTTTGCATATTTAGATCAATCAATTACAATTATAGATGTTCCTGGCCATGAAAAGTTTATTCGCAATATGGCTGCAGGCGTCTCCACTATTCAGATCGGTTTACTTGCAATAGCAGCAGATGATGGAATTATGCCTCAAACTCGTGAGCATCTTCATATTTTGGAATTACTCGGCGTAAATAGGGCTATAATAGCTATAACTAAGGTTGACCTAGTAGATGACCCAGATTGGCTAGATTTGATCGAATTAGAGGTACGAGAGCTTATTTCAAATGTATTTATCAATGAAGTTCAAATTGTTCGTACTTCTATCAATAATGGCGAAGGGTTGCAACAGTTGAAAAAAACGATAATTGATGAATCAAAATCGATTAAGACTGAAGTAGATCGTGGTTTTTTTTATTTACCTATAGATAGAGTATTTAAAAAAACAGGATTTGGAACAGTTGTAACTGGAACTGTTTTATCTGGTGCTATAGAGCCTAATCAAGAATTAGAAATTTTACCTGGTAATTATAAAGTTAAAGTAAGAGGGTTACAGTCCCATCGTAATGAAATACTATCTTCAAAAATGGGCGAACGTGCTGCGGTTAACCTTTCTGGCTCAGAACTTTCTTCTCTTCATAGAGGTAATGTTATTGCAGATCCGGGTAGGATAAAATCCACGACAAAAATAATTGCCCGCGTATCCATAATTAATGATACTCGATGGAAATTAAAAAATAATCAGCGTGTTCATCTCCATATCGGAACGACTGAAGTAGTTGCTAAGGCTATAATTTCAGATGGACCTATAACAAAAGGTCAATCAGGCAATGTATTATTTATTTTGGAAAAAGAAGTTGCTGCAATAATGGGCCAAAGATTTATAATTCGTAGTTTTTCTCCTATGGAAACTATAGGAGGTTGCGTTGTTTTAGATATAAATCCGATACCTACAAAAAAAGAATTAAGAAAATGGATCAACAATCTCGAATTAAATCCATCAAGTAGATTTAAGCAATTTGTATCATTTTTTTGGAAAAATCCTAAATCGAAAGCTAGATGGGGAAATTATTTCCAAACAAACGAATCTGAAATTGACAAGTGGATTATTAAACAAGAAATCCAACATCAAAACGAGTTAGTATTTAATCAAGAAGAATTTGAACTTTCTATTGAATTAGTAGACAAACTGATGCAGAAGTTTCATAAAGAAAATCAATATAAAGAATTTATTTCTAAAGAGAAATTAATAGATGAGAGTGGTTTTAGCGGAGATTGGTTATCATTTGTTCTCAATTCAATGTCGAGCAATATTGTGAATTTGAAAGGAGGATATGCTTTAAAAAACCATTCATTATCTTTATCAGATTCTGATTTAAAATTAACTGCAAAATTAGAAGAATTATTAATTAGAGCAGGTTATGATCTTCCAAAGATAGAAGATCTTTATTCAGATGATCCCAAAAAAGCTTTATCTTTATTACATGTTTTGAAAAATAAAGAGAAAGTTGTTGAGATAAAACAAGGTTTATGGATTCACACAACCCTTTTAGATAAATTAAAGCATGAGTTATCTAAATATTTTTCTTCATCTAAACAAATGAAAGTTTCAGATTTCAAACAAATCACTTTAAGTAGCAGAAAATCTGCAATTCCACTCTTGGAATATTGTGATAAGCAATCATTTACTATAAGGCAAGGTGATATAAGAATTAAAGGTGGTGAAATTGAATAAATCTGCTGGAACGCCTTTAATGAAACAATATCTAGATATTAAGAAAGAATATAATGATGCTATTGTGCTTTTTAGGATGGGCGATTTTTATGAAACCTTTAATGAGGACGCTAAAATTACTGCAAAGATTTTGGGAATTGTTCTTACTAAAAGGGCAAATGGGGCAGCTTCTAATGTACCATTAGCTGGGTTTCCATATCATGCTCTAGACAATTACTTATATAAATTGGTTAGTGCGGGTCACAGAGTTGCAATATGCGAGCAAGTTGAAGATCCAAAATTATCCAAGGGGATTGTAAAGCGTGAAGTTATTGAGGTAATTACACCAGGTACAATTACCTCAGAGCAAGCTCTAGATCAAAAAGCAAATAGGTATCTGGCTTCAATATTTTATGCCAAATCAAACATTGGTTATTCTATTTTAGATCAATCGACCGGTGAATTTTTTATAGGTGAGTGCAATGAAGATAAAATAGTAGAATGCCTCAAAAAATTTGGTCCGCAAGAAGTGATTTTACCAGAATCTTTTGTTTTTTCAACTTCAGATTGGTATTTAGAATTAAATCCATTTATTACAAAAGTAGAAGATTGGGTTTTTAGTTTTGATGAGAGTTACAGAAAATTAATTGACCAATTCAAGGTTAAGTCTTTGAAAGGTTTTGGTTGTGAAAATCTTCAACATGGAATTATTAGTGCTGGTGCAATATTATATCATATTACCGAATCATTAAATGGATCCATAGATCATATATCAAAGATTCAGCCAATATTAAATGATGGGATAATGGGATTAGATAGTTTTACTGTTCGTAACTTAGAGATTTTCAAAAGCTTATCATCTCAAGGAACACATGGTACGTTAATTAATATTTTAGATCAAACGGTGACCGCAGGTGGAGGTCGTCTCTTAAAGCAATGGATGAATAGACCTTTAATAGATAAAAAGCGTCTTACCAGAAGATTAGATATTGTTGAATCATTTTATAATAATAAAGCTTTATGTGAAGATATTGTAAAAAACTTGAATCAAATATCTGATATTGAAAGAATAATAGGAAGAATAAATAGTGGTAAGGTGACACCTAAAGAAATCAATGCGCTTTGCATTAGTTTGGAACAAATTCCTATTATAAAGTCATTATTAGATGATTCTAAACAAAAAAAGTTGATTTCATTTAATAAATTTTTCAAGAATACAAATAAAG
Source organism: Fidelibacterota bacterium (assembly GCA_036163755.1). Taxonomy (GTDB): domain Bacteria; phylum Fidelibacterota; class Marinisomatia; order Marinisomatales; family TCS55. Next base: position 1,093 of record JAYZKF010000104.1, on the reverse strand, counting down.
TTAGTAAAAAGATTTTAGGGACTCTCCATCCTGACGCTTCTTCTAAAATATCTCAAGGCAATGTTATTTTACAGAATGTTAATAAAAAATTAGATGAACTTAGGAAGTTAAGTAGTGGGGGAAAACAGTGGATTGCAGATCTTCAAACAAGTGAGCGTGAAAGGACAGGTATTTCATCCTTAAAAGTGGGGTACAATAAAGTATTTGGATATTATTTAGAGATTACCAAGGCTCATGGTGACAAAATTCCTGAAGACTATATTAGGAAACAAACATTAGTTAATTCTGAGAGATATATTACTCCTGAGTTAAAAGATTATGAAGAAAAAATATTATCGGCTGATGAAAAAATATATGATTTAGAATCTGAAATATTCAAATCATTGTGTAAATATATTATTGATTTCGCCAGATTATTACAAACAAATGCTAATGCACTGAATCGATTAGATGTTTTAATAACTTTCGCACGAGTATCGGTTTCAAATGATTATGTCCGACCAAAACTTGTTAATAAAACTATTCTGAAAATTGATGTAGGAAGACACCCTGTTGTTGAAAAATTACTCCCAGCAACTGAGCGTTTTATTGCAAATGACCTAGATATGGATACGAAAAAAAATCAAATTCATCTTATTACTGGTCCAAATATGGCTGGCAAATCTACTTATCTTCGTCAAATTGGTCTTATAGTTTATATGGCACACTTAGGTTGTTTCGTTTCTGCAACATCAGCTGAAATTGGTATTTGTGATAAATTATTTACTAGAGTAGGAGCAAGCGATAATCTTGCAGGAGGTGAAAGTACATTTTTGGTTGAGATGAACGAAGCTGCCAATATTCTTAATAATGCCACAGAAAACAGTTTAATTCTATTAGATGAAATTGGTCGGGGAACAGCAACTTATGACGGACTATCTTTAGCCTGGTCTATAACAGAGTATATTCATGAAAATAAATCTGTATCTGCAAGGACTCTATTTGCAACGCATTATCATGAATTAACTAACCTTGATTCTAATCTTGATCGTCTTGAAAATTATCATATTGCCGTAAAAGAATTTGAAAATAAAATTATTTTTCTTCGAGAAAT
>JAYZKF010000103.1:0-14078 GCA_036163755.1 Fidelibacterota bacterium | reverse complement strand
TTTTATGGTGCTATGTCTTCTATTAAATCTCGAATAAAAAAAGAAGGTGTTGAAATATTTAAGCTTGCAATAAAGAATACTTCTCCAATGCTGGAAGTTAAAACTAGAAGAATAGGTGGCGCTAATTATCAAGTTCCAATAGAAGTTAGTAGGCATAGGCAATTCTTTCTTGCATCTAAATGGATAATTAATGCAGCTAGAAGCCATTCTGGGAGATCCATGTCTGATCGACTAGCATCTGAACTGATTTCGGCTGCCAATAATGAAGGTGGCGCAATAAAGAAAAAAGAAGATACGCATCGAATGGCAGAAGCAAATCGAGCTTTCGCTCATTTTAGGTAAAAAGTTTATAGTATGAATGAAATATCATTAAAAAATGTGCGCAATATTGGTATTATGGCTCATATTGACGCTGGTAAGACTACTTTAACAGAAAGAGTTCTTTTTTATACTGGAAGAACTCATAAGATTGGTGAGGTTCATGATGGCGGAGCTACCATGGATTGGATGGATCAGGAAAAAGAACGTGGAATTACGATCACTTCTGCAGCTACAACAGCAATTTGGAACGATCATCGTATAAATATTATTGATACACCTGGACATGTTGATTTTACAGTTGAAGTAGAACGTTCTCTAAGGGTATTAGATGGATCATGTGCTGTATTTTGTGCAGTTGGGGGAGTTGAACCGCAAAGTGAAACAGTTTGGCGTCAAGCCGATAAGTACAATGTTCCAAGAATTGCATTTGTAAATAAAATGGATCGGACTGGAGCAGACTTTTTCCATGTACTTGAAATGATTAAAGATCGTTTAGGCGCTAACCCACTTCCTATAGTTTTGCCAATAGGAGCTGGAGATATTTTCACGGGCATCATTGATCTAATAACAATGAAAGCTATACTATATAACGAATCATCATTAGGTGCTCATTTTGATATAAGTGATATTCCTTCTGACATGCAAGAAGAAGCAGAAAAATGGCGACACCATCTAATTGAAGAAACTGCTAGTTATGATGAGCATTTATTAGAGAAATATCTGTCTGAGGAAAGTATTTCTGAAGAAGAATTGAAGACCGCAATTCGTAAAGGTTGTCTTGATAACACATTTGTGCCAACATTGTGTGGATCAGCATTTAAGAATAAAGGTGTGCAGAGATTATTAGATGCTGTTAATGACTTTTTACCTTCGCCTTTAGATATTGGCTCCATATCTGGATTTGATCCAGATGATTCAGACATTGAAATAAGCAGAGATCCTAGTGAAGATGATCCTTTTAGTGCTTTAGCCTTTAAAGTTATGACCGATCCTTATGTTGGTAAACTTACATTTATTAGAGTTTATTCTGGTAAGCTAGAGTCTGGTTCATATGTTTTAAATCCAAATACTGGAAAACGTGAAAGAATTAGTAGAATTTTATTAATGCACGCAAATAAAAGAGAAGAGTTAGATTATGTTACTGCCGGTGAAATTGTTGCAGCGGTAGGATTAAAACATTCTCAAACGGGACACACATTGTGTGAAGAGAAGAAGGAAATTCTATTGGAATCCATGGAATTTCCTGAGCCAGTAGTTGAGGTCTCTGTAGAGCCTGCCACTAAAGCTGACCAAGATGCATTGTCAAAAGGTTTGGCAAAGTTATCTGAAGAAGATCCAACATTTAAAGTATCTATTCATCCAGATACAGGACAAACAATTATTGCTGGGATGGGAGAGCTTCACCTAGAGATTTTAATTGATAGATTATTAAGAGAGTTTAAAGTAAAAGCCAACGTGGGTACTCCTCAAGTTGCCTATACAGAGGCTATAACAAAACGAGTAGAAAAAATTGACGTAAAATTTGCTAGACAATCAGGCGGTAGAGGTCAATATGGGCATGTTGTAATCAATGTTGAGCCTAATGAAGCAGGAAAAGGCTACCATTTTGAAAATAAAATTGTTGGAGGAGTTATTCCTAGGGAATATATCCAGCCTGTTAGCGAAGGGATACAGGACGCTTTAAAGAATGGTGTTTTGGCAGGTTATCCAATTGAAGATGTAAGAGTAGAATTAGTTTTTGGCTCATATCATGAAGTTGATTCATCTGAAATGGCATTTAAGATTGCTGGATCAATGGCTATTCAAGAAGCTTGTAAGAAAGCTACTCCAGTTATAATGGAGCCAATGATGAGCGTTGAAGTGGTAGTCCCTGAAGAATATTTGGGAGACGTTATGGGCGACATTAATTCACGTAGAGGAAATATAGGAAATATGGGACAGAGAAAAGATGCCCATACCCTTGATGCCGTTGTTCCACTTTCAAGAATGTTTGGTTATGCTACTGATTTAAGATCAATAACTCAGGGTCGTGCAGTTTTTCATATGGAGTTTTCTAATTTTCAACAAGTCCCTGCATCAGTAAAAGATAAAATTATTGAAACTATACATGGAAAGGCTTCTTAGTAAAAGAAAAGAATAAGTTGTGGCAAAACAAACAATTCGAATAAGTCTCAAAGCATACGATCATTCATTGATTGATAAATCAACTGAAAAGATAGTAAAAACTGCTAAATCTACCGGGGCAATTATTTCTGGCCCAATACCTCTGCCTACAAGACGTACAATTTATACTGTTTTACGATCACCCTTTGTTGATAAAAAATCCCGTGAGCAATTTCAAACAAAAATTCATAAGCGTTTAATTGATATTTTAAACTCAACACCAAAAACTGTGGAAGCTTTGATGAAGCTAGACTTACCTGCCGGTGTGGATATAGAAATAAAGGTTTGATAATGCGCGGTTTGATTGCCAAAAAAGTTGGAATGACTCAAGTTTTTAACGCTGATGGTGGATTGATTCCTGTGACTGTTTTAGAAGCGGGGCCATGTATTGTTACACAGGTTAAAACTCAGTCTAATGATGGATATGATGCAATTCAAGTTGGTTTTGAAAAAAGGAAAAAAAAGCATTCAAATAAACCATTAGATGGCCATTTTGCAAAAGCTGGTACAGATTTAAAAAGATTTTTAGCTGAATTTGTTCCAGTTCCTAATTTTAAATATGAGACGGGACAAGAGTTCGGAGTATCATTATTTAAAGAAGGAGAATATGTAGATGTTACCGGGACAACAAAGGGTAAAGGATTCTCTGGCGTTATGAAGCGTCATGGGTTTTCTGGAGGACCAAAAACCCATGGTCAAAGAGAACATCCACGATCTGCTGGATCGATCGGTCAGGCTTCTGATCCATCACGTGTATTTAAAGGTATGAAAATGGCAGGTCAATATGGTAATAAACGAATGACTGCTCGAAATCTTGAAATTGTTCAAGTGGATAAAGAAAATAATCAAATTTTGCTTAAAGGGGCTGTGCCGGGTGCAAATAATGGCATAGTCTATATTACTAAATAAAATGAAGTTCAATATTTTAAAACAAGATGGCACTAAAGGTTCATCAATTACAGTTGACGATTCAGTTTTTGGAATAGAGCCAAATAATAGCGTTGTCCATCAGGCAGTTGTTGCTGAGCTGGCTAATGCACGACAAGGTACTCATTCTGCAAAAAATCGATCAAGAGTAAGGGGTGGTGGTAAGAAGCCTTGGAAACAAAAAGGTCGTGGCGTCGCACGCGCAGGTACGATTAGATCACCTATATGGAAGGGTGGAGGTGTTGTATTTGGTCCTGAGCCCCACAAATATTATAAAAAAATATCTAAAAAAATGCGGCAATTAGCTCGTCGATCTGTCCTTTCAAGTAAAGCAAAAAATGGTGAGATAATTATATTAGAAGATATTTCAATTTCTAATCCAAAAACCAAAGATTTTGCAGATCTATTAAAGAAGTTAAATCTTTCAGGTAAAAAAATAACAATTTTAGTGGCTGGTTATACAGATAATTTATTCCTCGCAGTAAGAAATATTCCTAATATTTATTTAGTTGAGGCAACATCGGCAAGTACATATGATTTATTGGATTGTGAATCTATTTTGTTTGATAAAGCAGGTTTGTCATTAATCAATAAACAATTAACATTAAATTAAAATGTCTTATCAAAAAATAATTATACGTCCATTGTTTACTGAAAAGATGAGTCGATTAGAAGAGTCTGAGAATAAATATGCATTCCAAGTTTTGAATAGTGCGAATAAAATAGAAATAGAAAAAGCCATTGAGAGTAAGTTTGATGTTAAGGTAAAAAAAATTGCAACTATGAATTTTTCTGGTAAAGAAAAACAAATGACAGTTCGTAGCGGAGGCAGAACGATTAGGACACAAGGCAGCCGTTCAAGTTGGAAAAAAGCGGTAGTTACATTAATGGATGGTCATGAAATCGATTTGTTAAAAGGTGAAGTAGGTAATTAATGGGCATCAGAGCTATAAAACCAACTACTCCAGCTAATCGTTTCGCAACTAGATCTGATTTTTCTGAAATTACCAAAAGTTATCCAGAAAAAAGTTTAACTAAATCCCTTCGCAAAACTGGGGGTAGAAATAATAACGGACGTATTACAGTAAGGCATCGAGGAGGTGGGCATCGTCGACGATATCGTATCATTGATTTTAAACGTGATAAATTTGATGTTCCTGCAAAAGTTGCTTCAATTGAGTATGACCCTAACAGATCAGCTAATATAGCTTTGCTTCATTATTTGGATGGTGAAAAACGTTATATTTTATCACCATTTGGTGTTAAGGTTAATGATGAAGTTATTAGTGGTGAAAATGCACCTTTAAAACTCGGCAATGCATTGCCTATAAGTAAAGTTGCAACTGGAATGTTTGTGCACAATATAGAATTCGAGCCTGGTCGTGGAGGGCAAATGGTTCGTAGTGCTGGGGCAGCAGCTCAAGTTATGGCTCATGATGGTGGATTTACAACTGTTAAGTTACCATCAGGAGAAATTAGACAAATTAGGCAAGATTGCTTTGCCACTATTGGGGAAGTAGGAAATAAATCTCATGAAAAAATTATTTCAGGGAAAGCTGGAAGAAGTAGATGGTTAGGTAAAAGACCAACTGTTCGAGGTGTCGTAATGAATCCTGTAGACCATCCTCATGGCGGAGGTGAAGGAAAATCATCTGGTGGAAGACATCCCGTCTCTCCGTGGGGTATGCCGACTAAAGGCTATAAAACTCGAAAGAAAAATAAGAAATCTAATGCCTATATTGTTAAGAGGAGAAAATAGGATGTCCAGATCTATAAAAAAAGGACCATTCGTGGATACAAAGCTTCAAAAAAAGGTTGAAAAAGTTAATGATAGTGGTAAAAAGCAAGTAATCAAAACATGGTCTAGAAGATCAATGATTACTCCAGATTTTGTTGGACATACATTTGCTGTTCACAATGGAAATAAATTTATTCCAGTATTTGTTTATGAAAATATGGTAGGTCATAAGCTTGGTGAGTTTGCACCAACGAGAACATTTAGACTGCATTCAGGAGATAGAAAAAGTTAATTATCATGGAAGCTCAAGCAATAACAAGACATATTAGACAGTCCCCTCGTAAGATTAAAGTAGTTTTAGATGAAATAAGGGGTGCAAAGTTTGAAGTAGCGCTAAATTATTTACATTTTTCTAAAGCTAAAGCGGCTTCTCAGATTGAAAAAACATTAAGATCTGCTTATCATAATCTAATTGTCGAGGCAAAAGATCTTACGGTGAAAACTGAAGATCTTTTTGTAAAAGAGTGTTATGCCAATGGTGGACCTCATATGAAACGCTTCCGTGCTGCTTCTATGGGTAGAATTTCAAGATTAAATAAGCCAACAGCTCATATAACGATTGTTGTGTCAGATAAAAAGGATTAGGGAGAAAGATTTTGGGACAAAAAACGCATCCAGTTGGTTTTAGACTGCAAGTTAATAAGAATTGGAGATCAACCTGGTTTCCAGGTAAGAGTTTTGCTCTTGGACTTGAAGAAGATTTAAGAATTCGTAAATACTTAAGTGCAAGACTACCTAATGCTGGAATCTCTCGCGTAGAAATCAGTCGCTCATCAAAAACAGTAACAGTCACCATTCATACTGCTCGCCCAGGGATAGTGATAGGGAAAGGTGGAGAAGAAGTAAATAGATTGAAAGATGAGATTAAGCAATTAACAGATAAAAATGTCCAAGTTAATATTTCTGAAGTAAAGAGGCCTGAATTGGATGCTGCTCTCGTAGGCTCAAATATAGCACATCAACTAAAGAAAAAAGTATCTTATCGTCGTGTCGTCAATAAAGCGATTCAATCAACAATGAGAATGGGAGCAGAGGGCATAAGAATTAATGTTGCCGGAAGGCTTGGAGGTGTCGAAATCGCTCGCAGTGAAAAATTTTCTCAAGGACGTGTGCCTTTGCATACCTTACGTGCAGATATAGATTATGTATTAACTGAAGCAGAGACGCAATATGGTATAATAGGGATTAAAGTCTGGATTTGCAATGGAGAATCATCTAGGAAGTAGATTATGCTTGAGCCAAAAAGAACAAAATTTAGAAGACATCACAGAGGTAACACTAGGGGGACAGCCAAATCTGGTAACCATGTTGCATTTGGTTCATATGGTTTAAAAGCCATGGAACCAGGTTGGATAACAAGTCGTCAAATAGAGGCATGCAGGATATCAATAACACGTATTGTTCGAAAAGTTGGTAAAATGTGGATTCGAATTTTTCCTGATAAACCTATTACAAAGAAACCTGCAGAAACTCGGATGGGTAAAGGTAAAGGTGCACCAGAGTATTGGGTAGCAGTTGTGAAACCTGGTCGTATTTTATTTGAAGTTGAAGGCGTTGATCAAGAAGGTGCTGAAGAAGCTTTTCATAATGCTTCGCATAAGTTGCCAATTAAAACAAAAATTGTAAGTCGTAGAGAAGTATAATGAAAAAGAGAGAAATGAATAATTTAGATTTGATCTCTATTAATGATATGTTGACAGATAATGAAGAAGCATTACAAAATTTGAAATTCCAAAAAGCTATGCAACAACTAGAAGACCCTTTAAAAATAAAAAAAATAAAAAAAGAAATAGCTCAATTAAAAACAATAAAAAAAGAATTTGATCTAGGTTTGCGTGGCAATAAGAATGAGAAATAATTAATTATGGATTTTAAGAAAAAACAAACACTTGTCGGAGAAGTGGTGAGTGATAAAATGGAAAAAACAGTAGTTGTTCGGGTAACTAGAAAAATTCCTCATCCAGTATATGGTAAATATATAAAGCGATATAAAAAGCATTTAGCTCATATTAATTCCGTTCAGCCAAAAATTGGAGATATTGTAAAACTTAACTCCATGCGGCCTACAAGCAAAAGAAAACGATGGTGTGTAGGTGAAATCATTAGAGAATCAATCAAAATTGGATAATATAAAGTGATTCAACAAGAAACTAGACTAAAAGTTGCAGATAATTCAGGGGCACGTGAAGTCCTATGCTTTAAAGTATTGGGTGGTAGTCGCAGAAGGTATGCATCTATTGGTGATCTTATTGTGGTTACTGTAAAACAGGCAATACCCGATGGTATGGTTACAAAAGGGCAAGTAACTAGGGCTGTAGTTGTTCGGACAAAAAAAGAGATTCGACGCTCAGATGGATCGTATATACGTTTTGATGACAATGCTGCAGTACTCCTCAACTCAGCAGGTGAACCCCGTGGAACTCGAGTAATTGGCCCCGTTGCAAGAGAATTACGTGACAATGGTTATATGAAGATTGTTTCTATGGCGCCGGAGGTTATTTAATGCATCTTAAAACTGGAATGACTGTTCGAGTGATGAGTGGAAACCATAAAGGTAAAGAAGGAAAAATACTTTATGTGCATCCAAAAAAACAACGTGTCATAATTGAAGGAGTTAATTTAATAAAGCGGCATATGCGACCATCTCAAGAAAACCCTCAAGGGGGTGTCGTTGAAAGAGAAGGTGCTATCCATATTTCTAATGTTATGTTAATTCATGGAGGTAAGCCAACAAGAATTGGTTATAAAAAATTAGATGATGGTTCAAAAGTTAGAATTGCAACGAAAACTGGTGATGAGATTAGTTCATAATCATGGTTATTAGCAAAATGAAAAAAACTATACCATATCTCAAAAGTAAATATTTTGATCAGGTTATTTCATCTATGATTGAGCATTTTAACTATAAAAATATTATGGAAGTGCCAATGTTAACGCAAATATCAGTTAATATGGGTATTGGAGATGCTAAGGATAATCCTAAAAAATTAGAAAGTGCTATCCAGGAGTTAACATTAATTACTGGTCAGAAACCAGTAACAACATATTCTAGAAAAGATATTTCGAATTTTAAAATTAGAAAAGGGTTTCCAGTTGGTTGTAAAGTAACTATTAGGGGAAACAGGATGTATGATTTTATGGAAAGATTAATTAGTATAGCTTTGCCAAGAACACGTGATTTTCGGGGCTTATCATTTAAGTCATTTGATGGAAGAGGAAATTATTCTTTCGGGGTAAAAGAGCAAATAATTTTTACTGAAATTGATTATGATAAAATTGATAGTGTTAGAGGTATGGATATTACATTCTCCACTACAGCAAAATCAGACGATGAATCTTACTGGTTACTAAAATTAATGGGACTTCCTCTTAGAGAAAAGCCTGTAAAAAAAGAAGAAGCTGAGGTGCAAAATGGCTAGAAAATCTCTCGTTGTTAAAGCAAAAAGAAAAGCCAAATTTAGTACTCGTTCATACAAACGATGTTTTAGTTGTGGTCGACCTGACGGTTATATGAGAAAATTTGGAGTGTGTCGTATTTGTTTTAGAGAAATGGCTCTTAAAGGTGAAATTCCTGGTATCACAAAGGCCAGTTGGTAGGAGGTAATTTATGTCAATGACTGATCCAATTGCTGATATGATAACTCGCGTTCGTAATGGGATGGCTGTAGAAAAGAGATTTGTTGATGTTCCATCTTCTAATCTTAAGAAGCGTATTGCTTTCATTTTAAAGGAAGAAAGTTATATTAAAGATTTCATGTTTGTACAAAATGGTGTTAAAACAATTATTCGTATTTTCCTTAAATATGACAGAACAGGTGAAGCCGTTATAAGTGGAATTGAAAGGGTTAGTAGGCCAGGGCTAAGGGTGTATGTTGGAAAAAATGAAATACCCCGAGTGTTAGATGGGTTAGGTATTTCAATATTATCTACTTCAAAAGGTGTTGTTTCAAATAAAACTGCCAAACGTTTTGGTGTTGGCGGTGAAATTTTATGCAAGGTTTGGTAGAAATTTTATGTCAAGAATAGGTAAGATGGAAATACAAATACCTGAAGCTGTCAATATTTCATTAGGTAGCGGTGTTGTAGATATTAAAGGTCCTAAAGGAAATATTGCGGTTCCTTTTCATCAAGATTTAAAAGTAACAGAAACCGATGGAGTCCTTCTAGTCGAAAGACCTTCTGATTCAAGAAGCCATCGTTCTTTGCATGGAACTACAAGGCAATTAATATTTAATGGTGTATATGGAGTTTCTGAAGGTTTCAAAAAAGAATTAGAAATAAGAGGAGTTGGTTATCAGGCCAATATGCAGGGAAAATACCTCGTCCTTCAACTAGGATATTCGCATGAAATATATTTTGAACCACCAGAAGGAATTGAAATTATAGCAAATAAGACTGAAATCACTATTAATGGAATCAATAAGCAATTAGTTGGTGAAGTCGCAGCAAAAATTCGTTCTTTTCGAAAGCCAGAGCCCTACAAAGGAAAGGGTATTCGTTATAAAGATGAGTATGTACGCTCAAAACAAGGTAAAACTGTAGGCGGAGAAGTAGGATAATGAGAAGCATATCATTAAAAGAAATTCGAAATAAACGTAGGCGCAATCGAAGTAAGAGAAATAATCTGTTTCATTTTGAACGGCCACGTTTGGTAGTATATAGAACAAGTAAACATATTAATGTTCAAATAATTGATGATCATAAAAGTTCTACCCTTGTTTCAGCATCATCTAATGAAAAATCTCTGCAAAAAGACTTGTCTAAAGCAAAATCTAAAATTGAAGTTAGTTCTTTAGTTGGAAAAGTTTTAGCTAAGCGAGCAGTAGAAAAAAAGATTATTAAAGTTGTTTTTGATAGAAATGGGTATCCCTATCATGGTCGCGTTAAAGCAATCGCTGAAGCTGCAAGAGAAGGTGGTTTAAAATTTTAACAATTGGAAAAATATTATGATTAATCCTGCAGAGTTAGATTTAAAAGAAGAATCCGTTATTAGAGTCACTCGAGTTGCAAAAGTAACATCTAGGGGCAAGAATTTTAGGTTTGGAGCACTTGTTGCAATAGGTGATGGAAATGGGCACATAGGCATTGGACAAGGAAAAGCCGGAGAGGTAATGAGTGCGATCAGCAAAGCCAAAGAAGAGGCAAAACAAAATATAGTTAAAATTCATTTAGTGAATAAAACTATACCACATAAGATTGTGTCTCGTTATGCAGCAAGCCAAGTAATGTTAAAACCTGCTTCTCCTGGTACAGGAATTATAGCAGGAGCTGCAGTTAGGGCCATAATGGAACAAGTTGGCATTCAAAATATTCTTACAAAAAGATTTGGATCAAACAATCCATTAAATGTAACAAAAGCTACAATGAAAGCTTTATGTAGCTTAAAAGATGTTGTAAGTGTAGCAAATAAAAGAGGAATAACAATAAAAGAGGTTTTTAATTAATAATGGCTAAAGCCAAAGAAATATCAATCACCCAAATAAAAAGTCAAATTGGCTATAAAAAGAAAGCAAAATTGACACTCGAGGCTCTTGGTTTGCGAAAAATGAATCAAACTGTCTATAAAAAAGATTCACCAGCTATAAGAGGCATGATTAATAAGGTTAGTTATTTAGTTAGAGTTGAGGATTCCAAGTGAAGCTAGGTTCACTAAAGCCAGCAAAAGGTGCAACTAGTAGTAAAAAGCGCGTTGGACGAGGTCACGGTTCGGGCTTAGGGAGGAATGCTGGCAGAGGAGACAAAGGATATCATTCTCGATCTGGTTCCAAGCATCGACCTTGGTTTGAAGGTGGACAAATGCCATTACATCGTCGTTTACCCAAACGCGGATTTTCCAATTTTTTGTTTAGAAAAGAATACCAAGTAGTAAATCTTTCAGCTTTAGATAACTTAAACGAAGGCCTTGTTGATGCAAATGTTTTAAAGGATAATGGCTTAGTTAAATATGCTATGCGACCAATAAAGATTTTAGGCAATGGTGAGTTAAATAAAAAGCTTGATGTAGTTGCTAATTCATTTAGTAATACAGCTAAAGAAAAAATAGAAAAAGCGGGTGGAAAGGTTACTGAGCAGTAGTGATTGATAAAATCAAAAATATTTTTGCTATTCCTGATTTAAGAAAACGTGTTCTTTTTACTTTAGGTGTTCTTATCTCAGTTCGTTTAGGAGCTCATATACCTATCCCAGGTATTGATGCGAATGCACTTTCAGCAGCATTTCAAAATTATCAAAATACTTTACTAGGGCTTTACAATTTATTTGCAGGTGGCGCATTTGAAAAGGCGACTTTATTTGCTTTGGGTATTATGCCTTATATTTCAGCATCCATTATTATTCAGCTAATGAGTACGGTTGTCCCTTATTTTCAAAGATTGCAAAAAGAAGGCGAAGCTGGTCGAAAAAAGATTACCCAAATAACTCGCTATCTAACGGTTTTAATTTCAGCAATGCAAGCATATGGTATAGTAGCAGTATTTTTACCTTCAATGTCTTCAGGTGGGCAATCTGTGGTTATAAACCCAGGGTTTAGTTTTATTTTTACAGGAACTGTTAGTCTAATAACGGGAACTATTTTACTTATGTGGTTAGGCGAACGTATTACCGAAAGAGGTATTGGCAACGGTATCTCATTGATTATTATGGTAGGAATTGTTGCGCTTGTTCCTAACGTAATTGTTAGTGAGGTAGCACTTATAAGAGAAGGGGTAAGAGGATTATTGAGTGAACTCATTTTGATAGGAATAATGTTTGTTGTAATTGCGTTTGTTGTTTTACTTACTCAAGGAACTAGAAAGATTCCTGTTTCATATGCAAAAAGAGTTGTTGGACGTAAGGTATATGGTGGACAATCTACCCATATCCCTTTAAAAGTAAATACGGCGGGAGTAATGCCAATAATTTTTGCCCAATCAATAATGTTCATTCCTAGTACAATAGCAACTTTCTTTAGTGATAATGATTTTATGCAAGGTGTAATAAGATGGTTCTCTTTTGACCACCCTTTTTATTGGTTGATTTTTGGAATAATGATTGTGTTTTTTACTTATTTTTATACAGCAATTGCATTTGACCCGACTCAAGTATCTCAACAAATGAAACAGCATGGTGGATTCATTCCTGGAATTAGACCAGGAAAGAAAACAGCTGAATATATTGATAATATTCTATCCAGAGTAACTTTGCCAGGTTCTTTTGCGTTAGCACTAGTTGCAATTTTCCCATATATACTTATGCAAGCTATGGATGTTGGTTATGATTTAGCTTCTTTTTTTGGCGGAACTAGCCTTCTTATTATTGTAGGTGTTGCATTGGATACACTCCAACAAATTGAATCTCACCTTATGAGTCGTCATTATGATGGATTTTTAAATAAGGGAAAAATTAGAGGGCGGAGGCGTATGTAAATGATTAGGATTCGTTCAAAAAAAGAAATTGAATTGATTGCCACTAGCTGCCAAATTGTTTCAGATACATTAGATATGTTATCAGATCATGTTAAGCCAGGTGTGAAAATTAATGATTTAGATAAAATGGCTGAGAAATTTATTATTAATTGTGGTGCACGACCTGCATTTAAGGGATACATGGGATTTCCTGCAACACTATGTGTATCAGTTGATGATGAAGTGGTGCATGGCATACCGAATGATAGAATTTTAAAAGAAGGTCAAATTGTAGGAATAGATTGTGGAGCAGAAAAGGATGGCTATTTTGGAGATCATGCTCGAACATTTTCCGTTGGTAAAATCACTAATGATAAACAAAAATTAATGGATATTACTCATAAATCATTAATGTTAGGCATTGCAGAAGCTAGCCCCGATAATTTTGTATCTGATATTGGTTACGCTATTCAATCATATGTTGAAAAATATGGATATTCTGTTGTCAGGGAACTTGTAGGTCATGGTATTGGAACGGAATTGCATGAAGAACCTCAAATTCCAAATTATGGCGAGCCCAAACAGGGTTACAGGCTTAGAGAGGGTATGTGTATTGCAATAGAGCCAATGATCAATTTAGGTAGTAAAGAAATTAAAACTGATTCAGATGGATGGACTATTCGAACATTAGATGGTCAAGTTTCAGCTCATTTTGAACATACTATCGCTATAACATCAAATGGTCCAAAAATCCTTAGCCAAAGAGAGAATGTAAATGCCTAAAGAACAAGCAATACAAGTTGAAGGCGTTATTAAAGAGACACTACCAAATGCGATGTTTAGAGTTGAAGTAGAAATGGGAGAAAATGTACATGAGGTTTTAGCTCATGTTAGTGGCAAAATGAGAATGCATTTTATTAAAATATTACCTGGTGATGTAGTTAAACTTGAGATATCACCCTATGATTTAACAAGGGGTCGTATAACCTACAGAAATAAGTAATCTATTATGAAAGTAAGATCATCTGTAAAAAAAATTTGTGCAAAGTGCAAAATAATTCGTCGTAATGGTGTTGTTATGGTAATATGTTCAAACCCAAAACATAAGCAAAGACAAGGATAGGAGTTATTGTGGCACGTATAGCAGGCATAGATATCCCCCGTGAAAAGAAAATACCATATTCATTATGTTATATTCATGGAATTGGATTAACAACAGCCATTAAAATATGTAGCGAAGCAAATATTGATTTAGATGCACGTGTAAAAGATTTAACCGATGATCAAATAGCGTTAGTTCGAGATGCAATTTCATCTTTAGATATTAGAGTAGAAGGTGAAAGACGAACTGAAGTATCTAAGAATATTAAAAGAAAAAAAGATATTGGAAGTTATCAAGGATTAAGGCACCGTAGAGGCCTGCCTGTTAATGGACAAAGAACTAAGACTAATTCAAGAACTCGTAAAGGTAAAAAAAGGACTATTGG
>JAYZKF010000102.1:0-3097 GCA_036163755.1 Fidelibacterota bacterium | reverse complement strand
TTCAAATGCATCTATGACGAGAACATCGGGTAAAATATATAAATATGCTCTTGCTTTAATTGATAAAAGTGATGGAATCATTAATTTATCATTATCAGCCTATGATAAAGCCTTAAATCCATTAATTTCTGATTCTCTCTTTAGAGAGGATGTTGTAACAATTGACAATACTGACCCTGAGGCTTTTAAAACGGTAAACATTACTGCAATGGGAGATACGACAGTTGCCACTTGGGTAAACAGTACAACTGATAGCTTGCAAATTAAAGTTCCAATCTCTTCAACTGACCAATCACTTCTTTTAGGAGGCGATGTAAATATTCAAATGCGCGTTCAAGGGAAAATGAACAGTGCAACATGGAAAGATATTGCTACAAGTGATGCATCAAGTCCAAGTAAGCCTGCTGATTCTATTAAACAACTTGGTGGCGATCAAATATTTTATAGGAATACAACAGACATTCTTTCAGTTTTGAGTCCATTAGGACTTGCTCAGGGTGACACTATTGTAATTCGGGGAGTAATAAATGATAAGGTTGGGAATATAACTTATGGTACTCAATCTGATGACTTCTTTGTTTTGGATACGCTCCCACCAACAATTGGGAAATTTATCGAAGATACTTTGTTCACAGCAGGGTCTACCACAACCTATTTAAATATGAACAGAGTTACACTTTGGTCAAATGACACCATTAGCTTTGCACTTAAAGATTGGTCAGATCCATTTCAGACTAATGAAAAAGCTTCAGGTGTTAGTAAATATGAGTATGCGCTTTATCAAAGTGCTGATAATAACAAAAATGGTACCTATAGTTTATTTAGAGATTTTAAAAGTCAAGCTAATGGGCTTGATACTGTGATTGTAGATACATTTGCTCTAACTCATAATCGAAATTATTATGTTCGTGTTAGAGGCGTTGATGTCGCTGGTAATATATCTGTAATTAACACCGATGCATCTAAATCGCCTAGTGTATTAAGATATAATTTAAAACCTGATGTTGAATCAGTTGCCGATGTTACGGCTAAAGAGGACGTATTGTGGGAGCATTTATTAACGGTTAATGATAAAGATTTATTTACGTTAAGATCTGATACATTTACCTATTCCCTTGAATCTTACTTTATGGTTGATACGAATGAAACGAAAACAGATGGATTTTATACATTTAAAAATCCAAAAATAGATACCTTAAATGCTGCTATATCATCGGCAGGAAAATTGACATTTACTCCGGATAAGTGGGATACGACAAGTTACGTTCATAGAGTTTACATTGATGACGTTTGGGGCTTTAAAGATACCTTAGATATTAAAATGCTTGTTATAGATGTAAATGATCCACCTGTCCTTGATCTTTCCAGTATACCTAAGATTAAGTTCCTTGATGGGGCGAATAGCGACTCTATTAATATTACGCGATATGCTTCTGATGAGGATAATGATACAACTTCGTTAAAATATTCATTTAGGATTGCGTCAAAAGTTCCAGCAAATGTTGGCTATCCTATTGCAAAAATTGGATTTTTATCTGATTTTGGAAATGAATACAAAAAATCCTTTATAAATAAGATTGTCGATGAGTTTCCATCTTCAACAATCGTACAAAAGAATAATTCTTTTCTTGTATATCCACCATCAGTAAATAATTTTAAAGATCCAATTAAGGTTGACTCACTACGAGCTACTGATTCACTGTTTACTTGGATTACCCCAACAGATACAACTTCAGCAGATACAAATTACTATACCGAAACAGATATGATGGTAGAATTCACTGTAACTGATCCTGATGGATTAACAGGTAAAGACACGATCACTTTTTTTATTAATCCAATAAACGATCCACCTGTATGGTCAGGCTTAAGAGATACGCTAATTGTAGAAAATGATTCTTTATATTTAGATTTTGCTAATTATTTAAAAGATGTTGATGATTCTACATTAACTATCTCAATACTGCCTTTAACTTTTGGCGATAATTTCACAATAGAGCCTACAAAAACATTCCAAAAAAAATCGGGTAGTTATATTTATTCAAGTCAAGCAAGAAAAGATACTGTAAAATTTAAACCTGAAACATTATGGTTTGGCCCAAATGGACCATGGGTCAAAAATAATACAGACTCAACATTAATTCAAATTACGGCCGCTGATGACGACACAACTGCAACAGATACGTTTGTTGTTAAAGTCCAGCGTGTACCTCGTCCTGAGATCCGCATGTACGTTGTCCAAAACAATGCGTTCACCAATTACTATGAAATCTTTCTAGTTGATTCGGTGGGTAAGACAAAGGACCTTACACTTGAAGTACAGTCAAAAGCTGTGACCCTGGACACAGCGGCCGCATTTACTTATGTAGGACATTATAGTTTTCTAACTAAAGGTAATTATACTTTTGAAGTCAGCGCTAAAGGTGTTGTCGGTGATACAGTTATTTCTAAGCCAGTTGGACTGACTTTAGCAAAAATGTATGGTACGTGGTCAGGAAGAAGTGTCGATGGACAATTTCATGTTGTTGGGGCTAATGGATCTGTAGATTTTGATCAATCAATAATGATTTTGGACTCAACATTATTTGAGCCTTATTTCAATGATCGTGCCTCATACTTGCTTGGTAATGAAGCTTATCGTTTTAACAAGCCAGTTGAAATATCACTTCCAGGCCAAGAGGAGATGGCAATTTATGTACGTTCTACTGGAAGTGGTTGGGTTGAGTTGCCTTCTATTACTGAAGGAAGTAGAGTCTTAGCATATTCAGAAAAAATGGGGTATTTCAGAGTAGGTCCTAAGACATTAGTAGTGCCAGGTCAGACTTCATTGCAACAAAACTATCCCAACCCATTTAATCCAAGCACAACGATAGAATATGATCTTGGTTTTGTTGATGGGCCATTCCAAAAAGTAAATATTACTGTATATGATATTTTGGGAAGAAACATTAAAACTCTAATTAATGAAGAACAAAGTATCGGAAGATATAGAGTAAAATGGGATGGCAAAGATCAAAATGGAGTTCCAGTATCTTCGGGAATTTATTTTGTAAATCTCTTGACGGATATGGGTCGGATTAAAACGAAAAAAGTGATG
>JAYZKF010000101.1:0-4967 GCA_036163755.1 Fidelibacterota bacterium | reverse complement strand
ATACTTTCTTTAATATAGTAATATAATGAAACTTGAATGGATTACTGAAATAATTATCATATAAATTGCATAGATATGAAACGTTTAATTTTATCAGCTATACTAATTGCCCCACTAATATTTTTAGTCATACTCATTGTTCTTGTACTTTCTGGAGTAATTGCTGTGGTACCAAAATTCTAAGATGTAAATGAGAAGTTTACTACTTATAGCATCTATTATTTTTTTTTCTTGTTCTAGTTCTGAGGATAAATATGAATATATTGAAAAAAATGATACGTTTAGAAAAAAAATTGATTCTGGGAATTTTTCCTTACTTACTCATGGTTATACTTATTACGAGTTTGATAATATAAATAATGAGGAAATAATTGTTTTAGTTCATGGTTTTTCTGTACCCTCATATATTTGGGATGAAACTTATTATGAATCAATAAGACGGGGCTTTGGAGTACTGAGGATGGATTTATTTGGAAGAGGTTATTCAGATAATCCAGATGTTATATATAATGATGAATTGTATGCTAACCAAGTATTAGAACTTTTAGATGAACTTAAAATTGATAAAAAAATAAATTTAGTTGGTTTATCAAATGGCGGTCGAGTTGTATCAAAAATTGCAGAAAATAATTCAGATAGAATAAAAAGATTAATTTATGTTGCTCCAGCTGGTTTCCATAATCCCAAATTAAAACCCGATACAACAGAAATCACTGAAGATGAAATCGCATCATTTATTAGTGATAGATATAAAACAATTGCAAAGGGACAACTAGAAGATTTTAAAGAACCATCAAAATTTAAAGGATGGGATACAAAGTATGAAAGTTTACTTAAATATAAAGGGTTTGCTCGTGCACTAATATCTACAAGAAAAAACAATTATTCATTAGATAAGATTAATAAAAAAATTGGTAGATCCAATTTGCCACAATATGCAATATGGGGTGATTACGATAAGGTATTACCTCTTAATAACGTTAGAGAAAAAATCGAAAGAATTATGCCAAACTTAAATTTATTTATTATAAAAGATTCTGGGCATCTTCCACATAAAGAGAAATCTGATGATTTTAATAACATTTTTTTTAATAAAATTTTATCTGATTAAATAATGAATAGAAGAGATTTCATTAATAAAGTAACATTGGCTCCATTTGCTTTTTATGCTCTGCAATCATGTGGATTACGCTTAACAAAACCTAAATATAAATTCGCAATTGCAACCTATTCTTATTGGCATTTTAGAGATCCAAAAGTAACTGTACAAGAAGTTATTGATCATGCTGCTAATTTAGGGGCAGAGGGTGTAGATGTGCTCCATGTACAAATGGATAATGAAACCCCTGAGTATCTTGAATATCTTAGAAACTATGCTACTCAAAAAGGAATAGAATTGATTTGTTTATCAATTCATCAGGATTTTGTTGACCCGGATCCCGATGAAAGAGATCGGAATATTCAACATACTATAAATTGTATAAAGATTGCCAAAAACCTTGGAATAAAATATATACGTTTGAATTCAGGTCGCTGGAATACAACCAAATCTTTTGATGAACTAATGGCTAACCGTGGGATTGAACCAATTTTACCAGGAGTAACTGAAGATGAGGGTTTTGAATGGTGTATAGACTCTATCAAAGCATGCTTGCCTACGGCCGAAAAAATGGGTGTAATACTAGCACTGGAAAACCACTGGGGATTAACTCGAACTCCAGAAGGTTTATTAAGAATAGTTAATGCCATTGACTCGCCGTGGTTGGGTGTCCTGATGGATACTGGGAATTTTCTCGAGCAACCATATGAAAAACTAGAACAGATTGCATCTAAAACTGTTTTTGTTCAGGCTAAAACATATTACGGCGGCGGTGAATGGTATACGTTGGATTTAGATTATTCACGCATTGCCAAAATATTGAAAAAGGTAAACTATTCTGGATATATTTCTTTAGAGTTCGAAGGCAAAGAGGATCCAAATATTGGTGTACCTAAAAGTCTTAATTTATTGCGGGATGCATTTTCTTAATTTTTGATTTTAATTTAAACCAACAACATCAGAATGAATCTAATTATTAGTACAATGCTATTAATCTTAACAAATCAATATTCAATTGAAACACCTAATTACAAATTGGTTAAAAAATATAAAAATTTTGAAATAAGAGATTATGAGGAGATGATTGTTGCTCATACCAAAATAAAACAAAAATTCAGAGAGTCAAATAGTACAGGATTTAGACGAATAGCAAATTATATTTTTGGAGGGAATGATAAAAGTATGGAAATTGCAATGACAGCTCCGGTTTTGACAAAATTCCCAAGCAACATTAATTCTAATATTTTTGAGGTATCATTTGTTATGCCTAAAGAACATAATCTTAAATCATTACCCAGTCCTGATTTAGAAACTGTTTCGATATCAGAAAGACAATTAGGCAGAGTAGCTGTCTTTAAATTTGGTGGATGGGCAACAGAAAATCGAACAAAATATTATATTGATCAGCTAATGAATTCTTTGAAAAAAGAAAAGATTGATTCTGTTGGAGATATAATGGTTGCACAATATAATTCACCATGGGTGATGCCCCCATTTAGAAAAAATGAAATAATTATTGCAATCAAATGATTAAACGATACTGGCTTTTAGTAGTTTTTGTTAGCTTATTATTAGGACAAGACTACACCTATGTTAAATCAAGTAGAGATGGTATAGGTAAAGTATATCTTGGTCGAGAAATAAGTGGTATAATGGGGCATATGGGAGCACCTTGGCTTGATCGCACATCAAGAGAAATTGAAGAGCGCCCAGATCTTGTAATTAATGCGCTAGGTTTAAATAGGAATGATGTTGTAGCTGACTTTGGAGCGGGGAGTGGTTATTTTACTGAAAAGATTGCCCCATTATGTAGTTTGGTATATGCAGTAGA
Organism: Fidelibacterota bacterium; assembly: GCA_036163755.1. Lineage (GTDB taxonomy): Bacteria > Fidelibacterota > Marinisomatia > Marinisomatales > TCS55. The sequence goes on along the minus strand of JAYZKF010000101.1, from coordinate 2,037 downwards.
TATTCAAAAGGAGATGATCGAACTCAATAAGCGAAAAATGAAGCGTAAAGAAATAAAAAATGTAAATTTTATTTTAGGTGGTGAAAAAGCAACTAATCTACCGAAAGAATCAATTGATTATTTAATTATGGTTGACGTTTATCATGAGCTAGAATTTCCTTATGAAATAATGAAAGATATCTACCGAGCTATGAAACATGATGGAAAAGTTGTATTAGTTGAATATAGAAAAGAAGATCCAAAGGTTATGATAAAGCCGCTCCATAAAATGAGCGTTAAGCAAATTCGGAAAGAAATGAACAATTCAGGTTTTGAATTGAATAGTTCATTTGAAGGATTGCCACGTCAGCATATGTTGTTTTTTAATAAATAAAATGAAACGCCACTGTTTTAACATAATACTCTTAACTATTCTTTCTTGTACTGAAAATGAAGAGAATTCTAGCCCTGAGTTTCCAGCGATGCTTCCAACCACTATTGTGCTAAAAGAAATTCCTGCTGGTACTTTTATAATGGGGGGGGCTACAATCCAAAATGATGCGCCAGAGGTCAGTATAACAATGAATGCATATAAAATATCTGAGAAGGAAATCACTAATCAAAACTATATTGAATTTTTAAATAGTGCTTATATAGATGGTTGGATCAATGTATCTACAAAACAGACAACCGATCCCTGTGGAACCTATAGTGAAAAAATGGTTATTGGCGCAGGAAACGCACCTAATGCAGGAGAAGTATTTTTGCAGCTAGGTGAAACGGGTGGTTGTACGAGTGATGGTGAACCTGAACATATAAATAATAAAAGCTGGATTACATATGATACTTCAAATAATAACTTTGAATTAATAGATCCAACAAAAGCAAACTGGCCAGTTAATTGGATCAAATGGTATGGAGCATATGCTTTTGTAAAATATTATGATGTAAGTTTACCAACAGAAGCACAATGGGAATATGCTGCAAGGGGAGGCCAGCAATTGACTTATCCTACAGATGATGGAACGCTAGATTTAACAAAGGCAAATTATAATGGAGATAAGCCTGGGGTGTATAACCCTGATGGGCACGTTGTAGCTGTTGGCTCATATCCAGATAATCCTTTTGGGCTTTATGATATGGGTGGTAACGTATGGGAATGGTGCAAAGATTATTATAGTGAATCCTTTTATATCAATGGCAAAACAAATCCAGCCAACACCTCTGAAACATCTAATAAAAAAGTAAGACGTGGGGGATCATGGAATTATCACTCATCAACACTGTTAACCTATGCTAGGGCTTCTGATTTTCTAAATAGAGGTAATAATCATTTTGGATTTCGAATAGTCAAAAACTAAATAAAAATTGATGAAACGTCTCTTTATCCTGTTGTCTTTAATAATTATGTCCTGTATGGATACAAATGATAAATCCTTTAGTCATAGAGTCACATTCAATAATAAGACACTTGAGTCTATCACAATTTCTGATGACTCAAAATCAGATGAACCATTATTCCCAACTTACACTATTCCACCTAATCAGATAGTAACTTTAGAATATACCTGTGAAGATTGTCCGGTATTTTCTTTTCAATATAATGTAGAGGACAAAAAATATACTATTTGTCTTTGCAACGACGGTACAGACTTTCTCCCTAGTGGTGTAGTGGCAGATTTTTCATTTGGTTATTGCCCAAGTTTTAATTTTACTAATGATCAGGATAGAGCAGAGGGGAAATGTTCAAGGTGTAAAACGCCTGATCCTTGTCAGAGTTTTGGTATATAAAATGTTTCTACGTGCACTTAATCTAGCCAAGATACCTGTATTGATAGCAATGATTGTAACACCAATTGGTTCAATGACGCTTGCTATTATGCGGTACAGGAAATCTGTAACGAAGTAAAATAAATAAAAAGCTCTCGATGTTAATCAAGAGCTTATAAGAGTGATCCGGGTGAGACTCGAACTCACGACCAATGGCTTAAAAGGCCACTGCTCTACCAACTGAGCTACCGGATCGCCAATATTTTTTTATTGGTTAAAAAAGCGGTT
>JAYZKF010000100.1:0-3629 GCA_036163755.1 Fidelibacterota bacterium | reverse complement strand
GCCCGATATTGACTATCTATCTTCAGAATTATTTAAAGATGTCCGTCAGGTAACATTCGATGATTTGGAAGAAAATCAAGATATTTTAGATATACCTGAGGAAGTACAAAATCGCTATCAATCTAGCTTGAAAGAGATTAGTGAGAATGAAATAATAACTGGCCGTATTATTGGAATAAATGAAAAAGATGTACTTGTTGATATAGGATTTAAATCGGAAGGTATAATTAGTAGAAATGAATTTGATAAAACTAATCTTCCTGAAATTGGTCAAAAATTAGAAGTATACTTAGAAAAAATTGAAGATGAAAGCGGTAAGACAGTTTTATCAAAAGAAAAAGCTGAATTTTTAAGTCGTTGGAAAGACCTGCGTGATATTCACGAGACTGGGAAAATAATCAAAGGTCATATTATTCGTCGAATTAAAGGAGGAATGGTGGTTGATTTGGGAGGAGTCCAAGCTTTCTTGCCTGGCTCTCAAATTGACATAAGGCCCATTAAAGATTTTGATCAATATATAGATCAAGATATAGATCTTCGAGTTGTCAAATTCAATGAAATGAGAAAAAATGTCGTTGTTTCCCATAAAGCTATTATTGAAGATAGCCTTGCAGAGCAAAGAGAAGAATTATTCAGCAAACTTGAAGTCGGTAGCGTATTGGATGGAAGAGTAAAAAATATAACGGATTTTGGAGTTTTTGTTGATCTTGGAGGTATCGATGGATTATTGCATATAACAGATATAAGTTGGGGGAGAGTAAATCATCCCTCAGAAATTATTAATCTTGATGACACATTAACAGTTAAAATTATTGATTTTGACGAAGAAAAAAGACGAGTCTCACTTGGTTTAAAGCAATTGACTCCTCATCCTTGGGAAAATATTAAGACTGATTATCCTGAGGGATCTACAGTAAAAGGTAAAGTAGTAAGTATGACTAACTATGGGGCTTTTATTGAGATTGAACCAGGGATTGAAGGACTTATTCATGTATCAGAAATGTCTTGGACTCGACATATTAAGAATCCATCAGAAATATATGCTTTAAGTGATATTGTTGAAGCAAAAGTATTATCTATTGACCCAGATCAAAGGAAAATTAGTCTTGGAGCAAAACAATTATTGCCTGATCCATGGGATGAAATTGAAGAAAAATATATTCCAGGAAATTCAGTTAAAGGAAAAGTTATTAATTTAACGCAATTTGGTGCTTTTATTGAATTAGAAGAAGGAATTGATGGCCTAATTCATGTATCTGATCTCTCATGGACAAAAATCGTCCGTCATCCGAAAGAGATTTTGGAAAAAACTCAAGATTTGGAAGTTCGTATCCTTGAAGTTTCTCGTGAGAATAGAAGGATATCTCTAGGTCTTAAGCAACTTGAAGATGATCCATGGCCTGAGTTATCTAAAACCTTTGAATCGGGTAAAGAAATTGAAGGTGAGATTATTCGTATTTTAGATAAAGGAATTATTCTTTCTCTCCAAAATGATGTTGAAGGCATTGTCCCATTTGGAAGACAGGTTAAAAAGAATAAAAAATCTGTAATTTCAAAATATAAAATAGGTGAAAAAATAAATGCTGTTGTGATGGAAATTAAACCTGAAGATAAAAAAGTAATTCTTTTTGTAGAGGAATTAGGTGGCGATAAATCTACATCGAAAGATGACGTACAAGAATTTTTGGATAATCAAATTGGACCAGTAGGTGAAAAAATTGAAATTCCAAATAAGAAACCTGATTAAGGTTCTGAAATAATCGAAGATTAACATTTTTTTAAAATATTAATTATTTTATGAAAAGGGATTGAAAAATTAACCGTTTAAGATCTTTTCTATCCTGGGAAAAGCTAGGCATTAGAATCGGAGCTATTTCCTTAGCAGCTCTTTTGTGGCTATTTGTAATTAGTGAAAATGAATATTTGCATGTTATTGAAATGCCAATTGAAGTTCGTAATTTACCTGCCCGTCATGCACTGACGGAAGAAGTCCCTGAGAGTGCAAAAGTTCGTTTGAGAGGTGCTGGAAGAGCTTTGTTTAAAACAATTATACTAAAAAATTTTACTTCTGATTTTAAACTAGTGCTAGACCTTGAACGAATATCTGAAGAATATGATTTTATATTGAATGATTATTTTGAAAGATATCCTCAAAAAATAGTAGTACCATCTAGCTTTGAAGTAGACTATGTAGAAGTAGTTTATCCTAGTGCTATTCATATTAGTTTAGATGAATATAAAGAAAAGATAGTTAATGTAATTTCAAGCATTCACTTTGATCCAGCACCAGGATATACTTTAGTTGGGAAACCAGTTATTAAGCCTAAAAAAATTAAAATTGCTGGTTCTAAAAATAGTGTCGAATTAATTAATTTAGCTAAAACTGAACCAGATTCATTTAAAAATCTAACTAAAGATATTTCAATTAATGTTCCATTAAACTCAGTTAGAGATCAATTGATTGAGTATACACCAAAAACTGTTTCGATAAATCAAAAAATTCAATCAATTAGCGAACGTATTATTAGTGAAATACCTGTTCAAATAATTAATGATAATAATGCTCTACAGGTTTTTGTGAGTCCTCAAACAGTGTCCTTAACTGTTATAGGTGGGACCGATTATATTGCAAGGTTAAAACCAAATGATATATATATAAGTGTTGATTTTATTAATTGGAAACCTCAAAAACAATTTTATGAATTACAAGTTGATGTACCTAAAGATGTAATGGAATGGATGGATTTGTCACCGCGAAATATTGAATTGATTGTAACAAGGAAAACAAATTGATAGTTTTAGGAATTGAAACATCTTGTGATGAAACTGCAAGTGCAATATGTAAAGATGGCCAAATATTATCATCCATTACGTCTACTCAAGAGATTCATAAAAAATTTGGCGGAGTAGTTCCGGAAATCGCATCAAGGGAACATGATAAACTATTAAACCAAATGGTATCTGACACATTAAATGAAGCAGAAATATCTCTTTCTAATCTTGATGGCCTTGCAGTAACACAAGGACCAGGATTGATGGGGACTTTATTATCTGGAGTATCTTTTGCAAAAGGACTATCACAAGGATTAAATATTCCTATCATTGGGATAAATCATTTAGAAGCACATATTTATGCAAATTTTCTATCAGAACCAAACTTAGAATTCCCCTTTATTTGCCTTTTAGTATCAGGAGGGCACACGCAATTATGGCATATTAAAAACTTAGGAGAATATAATATTCTTGGTGAAACAAGAGATGACGCTGCAGGTGAAGCTTTTGACAAAGGTGCTCGAATTCTTGGATTAAAATACCCTGGAGGTCCGGAACTAGAAAAAATGGCAAAGGAAGGGGACCAGTATTCTGTTAATTTTCCAAGGCCACTTATGAAAGAAAAAAATTTTGAATTTAGTTTTAGTGGATTAAAAACATCTCTTTTGTATTGCATTAAGGAAAATAAAATCAAGAACACTAGTGATATTGCCGCTAGTTATCAATATGCTATAATTGAAGTATTAACTACCAAATTGAAATGGGCTGCAGAGGCAATGGATTGCGATACATGCGTTATAGCTGGAGGAGTAGCCGCAAATAAACTTTTGAGAGATCATGTAAAAAATTTACTGCCT
>JAYZKF010000099.1:0-3424 GCA_036163755.1 Fidelibacterota bacterium | reverse complement strand
AGAATGATTTCTTTTGAAAGATTGAGGCGTCATTGCTGCTATTTGTTGATCCGTAAATTTTGGTTTTGCTAATAAGAAATTTGATGAGGTAAAGATTAAGGCTATTAATAGATATTTCATGAACGCTTCCTTTTTTTAGATAGGAAAATTAATACGAATAAAATGACCAAAGCACTTGCAACAATTATCCTTTGAATTTTTGTTTCATAATAAACTACAGATGCTGCTTTTATTACATAATCATCATTAAGAAAATCTTGTGAACTAAATGACCACCAAAGGGTATCATTTGATGTAGAATCAGCATTGGAATGTGTAATTCTACCGGGCAACGTGCAGGCAAATTTATAGGTGTCATCGTTTAAGCTAACTGTAATATTAGCCTCATTAATATATGTTTCCATAGCATCAAGACATTCATCTACATAATTTTGTGGCAATAAATCTGCAAAAGGTCTGAAGTTTATCCTGATTAATGATTTAGGAATAACAAAATCATTTTTTTCTACATCTGATGAAGAATTTAAAATCCCAAACAAGTTACCTTCTTCCTCAGCTTTATAGAAAACACCTCTAAAATGATTAAGAATACGTTGTTGAGTTAACTCTTTAATTGGGTATTTATGTAAAATATCTTGCATTCCCATTTTTAAGCAATACATAATGATTTCTGTTTCAATTAGCATATCAATTGAATCTGAAGAAGCCTCTGATAGTGCTTTAGCAAGCAATGGGTATTTTTGGTGGACCTTCCGCCCGGAAAAAACTTTTAATAATTCGTAAGATGTTGAGAAAACACCCACATTTTTATTTACAATAATTGGGTGACGTTGAACTCCTGGATCTTCTTGTGGGCGATGAAAAATAGTTGCCCCTGATAAAATAGCTTCGGTACTCGCCACGTAAACTGAATCATCACTATCTTGGTTTTTATTTTTTGAAATTTCCCGAAGCCAAGGATCTTTTTTGGGAAGCGGAAAATCTAAATCATAAATATCTTCCTTATCCCCTTTAGATAAAAATTTCATGTGATATTTACCATCAGGAAATACATTAACAGTAATTAATGTTTCCACACATTGAAATGTAAAAAATGAAACTATTAGAAGTGAAATTAGCTTAAATATCCTCATAAAAGAATTTACGGGATTAGGCCCTTTCACGAAAACAAAAAGGGCCACCGAAGTAGCCCTTTTACTTTATCATTATTCAATATTTAAAACTAAAATGTCATCCTTAGTGACGTTTGCAAATTTCTTATTATCAATAAGGCGTCAGCACCTGTTACATCTCCAGTTGGATTAAATCGGTTTGTCATCATATCAACTTCCATAATGCCTCTTTCGGTACATATTGCCATTGCATTGTAGGCAAAATGACTTGCAGGAACATCACTAAAACGGCTTTGTGCTTCGCCGAAATATTTGGTTTCTAAACTTTGATCCCGAGTTGCAACTACTAATAGTCTTTGTACAGCTAAAGCGTAGTTTGCTCGGTTAATATCATCATCAGGATAGAAGTTTCCATCTGGCTCTACATTCATTATTCCATAGCGAATCATATCTTTAATCCATGTTTCAGCCCAGTGACCTCTTGAATCATTTGGGACAGTAACTGTTGATGTTTGCATTGCTTGAGAGGGGGTTTGGAAGCCACTATTTTGAACGGGCATTCTATCAAATAATACCCCAATCTTTAATTCTTCAGCGAATAATACTGCAAGATCTGCTCTATTAATACGTTCTTTTAAAGCAACTTTTTTGCCGCCAGGTGTTCCAGGCATTGCGCGAACAATTTTTTGAGATAATTTCCATTTTGCATCAGCTTTGCCCGCAAAATCCCCTCTTTTTTCTACTACAGATCGAAAATAGTCTTCAGCTTCACTAAATTGATAATTATATAGGTGGGCAACACCAAACCAATACTGAGAGCCTTCATGCTCTTTATCCCGTTTTAGCGCTTTTTCAAGATAGTCTTCAGCGCGTTTAAACCATCTTTTCTCCGAAGATCGCATCGTAATCCAAACTTGTCCACTTAAAGATAAAGCTTCAGGATCTTTACTACCTCTACTTGCACATTTAGATGCAAAATCTTTAGCTTCACTATTATTTCCTAAATTAGCATGTGCTAACCCAAGTCCACCATAACCCAGCGCAAACTTTTTATCTAAATCAACGGATCGTTGAAAAGATTTTAATGCTTGTTGATAGTCACCATTATCAATAGCACGCATACCCGCTTTAAAATGATATTCAGGAGTATCGACGTCGCTTTCTGGTTTTGTCGAACAAGAACTCAGAAATATCAACATAATTATAGAGAATAAAGAGCCATATTTTTTCAGCATAATCAATTCCTTAAAAAGTTTATTTAGGTTGAATATAACTTCAAAAAAGCATAAAAAAAATATGTCGAATAAGCGAATACGGCTTGATTGATATAAATCACATTACTCGAGGATATGTATTGCTTAACTTTACTTAATTGAATAATTTACAATGCATTCTTCTTCTAAGAATAAAATGGGTGAGTATGTTTAAAACTATAATTAATCGAATATTTTTTATGACGCTATTCATGGTGTCGGGTCTTTTTGCACAAGGGCAGACTGCCACAGGTGTAGGCTATGGTTTAACAAAAGATGCAGCAATTGAGCAGGCAAAGCGAGACGCTGTTGAACAAGGCTTGGGGGCTTATATGACCTCAACTACGACCGTAACAGCTACGTCAATAGAGGATAATATTTATTCTAAGGCTCAAGGATTCGTCAAATCATTTAAAGTTGTTAAAGAAAGTAAAGGTCCCGATGGTAACTTTGAAATTACCATTGAAGCCCAAGTTACGGATATGATTGATCAGGTAATGGCTGATGAAGCTGCACTTCAAACTCTTCTTAATGGAATGAATCGCCCAAGGATCATATTTTTGGTTAAAGAAGATAATTTAATTGATAACACTCCTACTAACTTTGCTGAGACTAAACTACTATCAATGTTTTATGAAAAAGGATTTGATGTCGTTGACCGACAACTTGTTCAAGCTTTAAAGGGTGAAAAAGATTATTCTGAAGCATTAGAAGGTAACGTAGCAGCGGCAGCAAAAATTGCTGCTCAGTTAGGCGCTGAAGTCATTGTGATTGGAACTGCAAAAATTTCATCTGGAGGAATGGTGTATAACATGCACTCCGGACAAGCAGATATTAATGGAAAAATTGTGAGAGCTGATACAGGTGAAATCCTTGCAGTAGTTCCACAAGCCCGTGGGAAAAAAGTCCATATTTCACCTTCTACTTCAGGTGTAAATGCTGCTAATGATGGTGCTGAAAAATTAGGTAAAAATATAATGTCGCAGCTCATTACAAAATGGAGCACTCAACAATCAAATTTTATTAAGGTATATATAGTATTAAAAGGTGCGGATTTCA
>JAYZKF010000098.1:0-3317 GCA_036163755.1 Fidelibacterota bacterium | reverse complement strand
CGTTTAAGTGTTATCGTTCATTTTTACTAGAATTTTGATTAATAAATTTTCTAGAGGTGACCTAAAATACATCCATGCCATGAAATTATACAAATAAATATTTATTAAAATACTTTAATGGCATTTGATTTGAATTCACCTTGAATTTTAATAAATTTTTTCAGTTTATTTGTTCAAAAAATATCACCAACAAATCACTCTTTTAATAAATATTAAGTAAATAGATACTTAAATGAAAATTGCAGTATTAGTTAAACAAGTTCCAGGATCAGAATCCCCACTCCCTTTAAATAGTAATCAGTCATGGCTAGATGAAAATGGCATATCCTATGTAATGAATGAATGTGATAATTATGCTATTGAGGAAGCGCTCCAGATTAAAGAGGGTAATGGTGATGGAGAAGTTGTTGTGATTAGCTTAGGGCCGGAGCGTGTACAAAAAGTGATTAGAGAAGGATTAGCTAAAGGAGCAGATCGTGCCATTCATGTTCAAATAGATTCTGTTGCTCTTGCGGATCCTTTAATTATCGCATCTTTATTAACTGAAGCTATAAGAGATGAAAAATTTGATCTTATTTTATCGGGGCTTCAATCTGATGACCTAGGAATGGGACAAACTGGAATCATAGTTGGAGAACTGCTTGATATGTCCACGGCCTCATTAGCAATGGCTACCGAACTATCTGAGGGGAAAATAAAAGTAAAAAGAGAATTGGAAGCAGGTTTCTTTCAATGGGTTTCTATGTCATTACCTGCAAGCATTACAATCCAATCAGGACTTAATACACCACGCTATCCCTCCTTAAAGGGCATTATGGGGGCAAAGAAGAAAGAAATCAATGTGGTTACACCCAATGTTGACAATATTAGACAGTCAGCAAAAAAAGTTTATGTACCTCAAAGTGATAAGCAAACAACAATGATCGAGGGTTCAGTTGATCAGATTGTAGATAAATTAGTGGAAACATTCCGAAACGAAATAAAGGTGCTCTAGTTGGATATATTAATTGTTATTGAGGATAATAATAGTAAAGTCCATCGGATGGGGATAGAGTGTATTGCTGCTGCTCAAGAGATGGCAAAAGATAGTGGGCTTTCTATCACTGGATTAGTCATGGGATCCAATGCAGACGATTTAGCAAGTCAAGTAGCAGCTTTTGATATAAATGAAGTTTTGAGTATAAAGCATGATCTTCTATCCAGTTATTCATGTGATGGATATGCTGAAGCTGTAAAGCAGGTTATAGATCAAGAAAATCCAAAATATGTCTTGTTCGGTCATACCTATCAAGTACGTGATTATGTTCCAAAGATTAGTGCAAAATTGATGAAACCCTTTCTTGTAGATAATGTTTCAATGCAAAATGATGGGGATCAGGCAGTTTTTACAAAGCAAATGTTTAATGCTAAATTGTATTCTGATATGATTGCGAAAGATGAGGGTCCATTATTAATTAGTTTTCAATCTGCTGCATATTCTTCAGATAATGCCGTATCTGGATCGGCATCCGTAAGAGAAGTATCTGTTAATTTAGAATCTTCAATGATAAAGACTCAATCAGAGGAACCTTTCCAAGAAGAATCTGGAGGTGTCGATCTTACTTCAGCTGAAATTATTGTATCTGTAGGTAGAGGTATTGGTAAGGAAGAGAATATTCCTATGGCTGAAGATTTAGCTAAAACAATTGGTGGAGAATTAGCATCTTCCAGACCGGTCGTAGATTCAGGATGGCTTTCTGCTACGCACCAAATTGGTAGTTCTGGTCAGTCCGTTTCTCCAAAAATGTATTTAGCCTTAGGAATATCTGGTGCCATTCAGCATGTAGTTGGGATGAAAGGGTCAAAAAATATAGTTGCGATAAATAAAGATCCTGAAGCACCCATTTTTGAAATAGCGGACTATGGAGTTGTAGGTGATGTTTTAGAAATATTGCCAAAACTCACAGAAGCGCTAAAATAAATATAATATATAATGGCACAACTCGAATTCACAGCTATTGAAAAAACAATACTGAGCATTGGTATTTTGACTACGCTTGGATCTTTCATTTATGAAATATGGCGTCGTCTTCGTATTGTATTTAAAGGAAAACAATCATTACCATTTGATAGGTTTGGATCTAGACTCTGGAGAGTCTTTAAAGAAGTTTTTCTACATGAAAAAGTAATTAGGGGTCGATTTTGGCCAGGTTTTATGCACGCTTTGGTCTTTTGGGGATTTGTTGTTTTTGGTTTAGTTACTTTAGATCACTTTGCATTAGGCTTTGGTTATGAGTTAATGAGTTCCCAAACACACAAGTTATATAGTTATATCGTTATTCCGTTTTCCATATTTGTTTTAATTGGTATAGGATCATTGACATATCGACGTTTTATCTCAAGGCCAAAAGCGCTTGGAAAGATTTCACCCACTTCAGGTTTTGTTGCCCTATTTATATCTATTCTTATGATCACCTATCTTTTGGGTGAAACGAATCTTAGTCCTGCCGTATGGCGAGTTAATTGGTGGATACATTCTTTAATTATTTTGGCATTTTTATTCCTTATACCACGTTCTAAGCATTTACACTTGGTTTTAGCCCCAATTAATATTTTCTTTAAACCCTTTGATATTCCTGAACATACTCCAGTTAATATTGATTTAGAAGGTTCAGAGGATGAGCTTGATTCAATGTTAGCTGATTTAACTCAGATGACAAAAAATCAAACTCTGGATGTCTTTTCATGTGTTGAATGTGGCAGGTGCATAGATGTTTGCCCTGCGAATAGAGGGGGAGGTCTTTTAGACCCCAAAAATCATTTTATTTTAGATTTACGTCAGCCTCTATTAGATAAGGGGAATGTAGATGTTCTTGAAGAAATTAATGTTGAAGCAGGTTGGGAGTGTACAACTTGTCAGGCATGTACTGAAGTATGCCCGGTTGGTAATCATGTTGAAAAGTCAGATGAAATTCGCCGTTTAGAAGTATTGGTTGAAGGGAAAGTACCCCAGGAATATCAGAAATTATTTATGAATCTACAGGAATCAGGTAATACTGAAGGTCGAAGTGATAGTCCTCTTGCTGATAGATTGCCTACCTATACACCCGATAAAGAATATGTTTTATGGCTAGGTTGTTTTGCACGATATGAGCTTGATCCCAATTTCACTAAGTCAGTTGAAAACTTTGCAAAAATTTTGGATGTTGCTGGAATAACTTATGGTGTGCTTGAAAATGAGCATTGCTCTGGAGATCCAGCCAATCGTTTGGGAGACAAACTCACCTATAGCATGTTACGTGAACATAATATGGAACAATTGTCACATGCTACTAAGG
>JAYZKF010000097.1:0-22806 GCA_036163755.1 Fidelibacterota bacterium | reverse complement strand
TTATTCGTGACCTTTTAATTGGCTCAATAATTCATATTGTTCTAAACTAAGATTGTTGAACTGAATATTAAAAACCGAAATATTGTAAACAGGAGATTCTTTAGACCACTTTTTAGGTTTCAAATCTTTTCTTCCCGGATAATATATATTAGAAAGCACATATCGCATTGCGTTTAATCTAGCTATCATTTTATTGTCAGAATTAATTACAACCCAAGGCGATAATTCAGTTGAGGTTCTTTCAAACATTTGTTCTTTATAATCAGTTAATAGCTGCCAATTTTTATGAGCTTCCCAATCATTATTTGAAAGTTTCCAGTATTTTAACTCATGATTTTTCCTAAAATGAAACCTAAGCTCTTGATTCTCTTTTGAAATAGATAAGTAGATTTTTATTAATATGAGGCCTTCATTAATTAATCTTTTCTCCCAACCATTAACTTTTTTCATAAAATATCTATACTGATTTTCAGTGCAATAACCCATTGCAGGCTGAATTACAGCTCTTGAATACCAACTACGATCTAAAAAAGTCATTGTGCCTGGCTTAGGCAATCTTTTTTCCCAAGTTTTAAACCAATTTTTTTCCTGTTTTTTATTTGGGACACCTAACTCAATAATTTTTGCAGCTTTAGGCATTAAGTTCTCGATAAATCTTTTAATTGTTGATCCTTTGCCTGCAGCATCTCGACCTTCAAGTAAGATCAATATTCGCTGATTTGAACCCACAACCCACTCTTGTAGTTTTAATAATTCTACCTGGAGTCGTCTCTTTTCTTTTTTGTATTGATTATCAGTTAATTCTGAATATTCTGTTCTATTATATATAATCATTGCCGCTTTAAATAACTTTCAGTGAAAATATTATCTTTCAACCCTTGATCATAATTTACTTCAATTACTTTTAACTCAGTACTATGTGATTTCATAAGATTTTGCATCGTCATTTTTGTTGCCGTCCAATAATCACCATTCTTGACATGATTAGGTATATCAAGAACCTTAAATAGGTTATTCTTTTTATTAAAAAATTCGACCTTTTTCATCAAAAAATTGTTTTTATCAATCCATATAATCCTTGAACTATATTGAGTATCTTTTTCTAAAGGAGTTGCTCTAACTTTATAACATAAAGTGCCAGCAAATGAATCTTCACCTAATAATTTATATTCATCAGAATCCAACTCTCTGTCAGAAAGATCTTCATAACTAAAGTCAGATCCCTGAAAACTTCTTGATTTATCACTAGCGCGGATTCTTTTTACCTTTTTTAATGCTGGTAAATATAGCCACTGATCATCTCCTTTCCCATCAACTCTATCCCAATTTAAAAAAGCGGTTCCTTTTACCTCTTTTGGTTGTGAAAAAAGTAAAAGTGATTTTGTCTTAAAAATCCCATTTTCATATTTCTTCTCTATACTAGTTAGTACTCTTGAACGTGATCTTTTTTTCCCCCCTTTATTTGATATCAATGTCATTTTTATTTGTGTTTGAATATCATAAGGTGATTTTATTTGATCAACTTTTTCCATAATTGATCTCCCATTTGGCTGAGAAAAAACAATGCCTGATACTAAAATATATGAAAGAATATTTCTGTTCATTGTTGAATTTAAGAAGTTAGAAGTTGTATATAATACCGACTCTGGTATTTGAAAAGTCTTCCATAAGAGTGAATCGGTTTTCGAGATTATTCTTATCGCCAGAAAATATTGTAAACCCTATTTCAATTTTCCAATTGATCAACGGTGAATAAGCAATATTAGCTCCAATCATCTGACCTTTTTCATCTAAATTCATCATAATATTTCCATCAAGATCTAAACGATCATCCATAAAAACTCCTGATGAACTCAATAACAATGCTTGATCACTAAACATGGCAAATGGTGTTCCCATTCCTGGGCTAAATTTCATGCTTGGAAGTCCTACTAGATCCTGACTGTAAGTATGAAACCAATCATATGATTCATTAAAAACTTTATTCCCAATTAATTGCATAACAATTGTCATATCAGAAAGTGTTGTGTATTCAACCTGGAGAACTGATTGTAAATAATTTATTTCTTGTTGGTATTCATATAAATCTAAAGGTGACTTAAATACATTTAATCTTAATATGGGAGTTTGGGTTTTAAATAATGCTGATTCAATACGTAGTGTTAAATCGCCGAAAAATGTGACAAAGTCTAATCCCCACATTGTTGTAGTACGGTAACCCAAGTTTAATTTTTTTATAACAGGTGGAACATTATCTTGGAAATCAACATTTGCTGATAAAAGGCTGGGCGCTCTATCGTTGCCATTAAAGATTGAAAAACCAAAATCACTTTCTCCAATAGTTGTTTGAATACGAAATCCAAATTCCCAGTCATTTTCTACAGGATATTCAATTGTGGGTTTTTCAGCAATTGCTAATGGAAAATCTTTTTCACCATAGGGAAATCGGTTAACTTCATGCTTAGGTGTAAAAATTCCCTCTAACTGAAAACTTTTATAATACGCTTTTGCCGAAAATGAAAAGGCGCCAACTTTTTTACCTGCGCCAGTATTAAAAAGGTAATAATAATCGTACGCATTTATATTATCTGTCGGATTATTCCCATCAGCAGCACCCCAGGCGTGAATTTGTTTTCCTACTTTTACTTCACCCCAACTAGGATAATATGCCAAGTATAACTCACGTATATCATATTCCCATTCGGAAGGGTTATTCCGATGTTCTAAGGCTGACACAGTTTTAATATCTAAGTTCCCAATAGTATACCCAAGATCTAATGATATTATCCGATAAGGCAGATTAATCTGTGTTTTATTTGAGGTGCGATTCATTACATATGGATTTATCTCACCGGAATAATTGAATTGTGCACTAATAAATTTTATTGTTAATAAAAAAATATATTTTTTCATTTAAATCTAATTAATATCAATTTCTTGGTAGACGTTTTAGATTTTTTTCTTGAAACAAATTTGGTGATATACCTGTATCTACTCGCAACTCATCAAATGAAACTTCTGTTTTATGATTTTTTTGCACATCTTCAACAAAAACACTATTCATAACAAAATATCCGTTTAACTCTGAATGAGAAAATTTCTTTTTCTTTTTTAATGCACCTCTTCTATCAAATGATTGTTCTTTAATTATCATTAAAGATTCTTTGTCAATCCATGTGATATGTTTTGAATAAGATGATCTAACTTTTGAATTTGGAATTACTTCAAGTACATAACATGACTTTTCATCTATTATTTCATCATCAATGCGATTGTATGTATGATCATCAATATCTCTATTAGACAAATCTTCATAACTCAAATCTGAACCCATAAATGAGTCACCTTTTTTCTTTGATGAAATTCGTCTAACTTTATTAAAGGCAGGTAACCACATTCTCATTTCATCATCTTTATTTTCATGTTCTATCTTTAAAAATGCAACACCCTTATCATCTTTTGGCTCTAAAAACCAAATAATCTGTTTTTTATTTCCATCTAAAGATCTTGACACCATTTTGTTAACTCTACTTTTGCCTTTTGAGTTTGTTAATATCATATTTGATACATTTGACATATCTCGCGGTGTTTTTTTAGCATCAAACATTCTTGCTATTTCTATTCCAGTCTGACTAAAAATAATTGTTGTTGAAAAAACTAATTTCCAAAAAGTTTTCATACCGATTCATCCCTTTTTACAAGTCGACTTTTTAATAGCTCAGCTAACGCAGCTAAGACTGTAAGTGTCCCTATTGATGTAGATACCATAGCAAACACCATCAATCCTCCTATGTACTGTATTGGCACAAATGCTGAAAACAATAGTGCACCAAAACCCATATTTGATCCAGCATCCAAAATAATAGGATATCCAACATCATCAACTACGCTTCGACTTAATTTATTTGTACCAATAGTTTTTGAAAGCCGTCTATACTGAGAAATATAATGAATTGCAAAATCCACACCAACTCCGATTATTACTGACGATAATAAAGCTGTAATATGACTTAACTCAATTCCAAAATACCCCATAAATCCAAAATTAATTATAACAGCTGAGCTCAATGGAATCACAGCTAATATTCCCCATAATATTCTTTTAAAAAAGATCGAAGCGATTATTCCAATAATTATTAATGAAAAAATAATACTTAAAGCAGAGGATCGTACAACCATAATGACCAAATCTCTTAAAATCACTATCATTCCAGTAAAATCAATATTAAGTGCAGGATCCATAACAGCTTTTACCTGATTAGTCATTTTATTAACATAATCAAAAATTTCTTGCGTGGTCATAACTTTGGAAAATGCTGTAATAAGACCAACTTTATATTCATAATCGACCAAGGATGAAAAATCATCCGGGTCACCTGACATTGAATACATAGTAAAAAGATTATTTACTTTATCGCGCTCAACAGGTACTGTCTCATATTGAGGATCATCGTCCATCACGGTTCGATGCATCTGTTCTACTACATTCGCAATGGAGAAGCTTGTAATAACTTTGGGATCTTTCTCCATAGAGTCTTGAAGTGTTCGCATACTAGATAAAGTTTTTGGATCTTTAATATCACCTTCAATTCTTACTCGAATATCAACAGTACCTGTCATATTATTATCCATAAAGTCCATGGTATCACGAATCTCTGTTCCCGGTCTAAAAAAATTAGTCATATTAACATCAACAATGACTTTTGATAATCCTGTCAAACCAATTAAAACGAAAAAAGCTCCAGTTGAGAAAACATACTTAGGGTGTGTCAAAACAACTTTTCCTAGCTTATTAATTATTTTTTCAAAAATACTGGGTTTAGTGATTGCGCTTGAATTATAATTCCAATCTTTGAGATTTATTACAGATGGCAAAAGCAATGAGCTTAAAAACCAAGCCCACGCTATTCCAATACCAATTACTACTCCATAACCAAAAAGTGGTTCAAGCGGTGAAAGAGTTAAGGTCGCAAAAGCTGCTATTGTAGTAATGCTTGTGAGAAAAATAGGTATCAATAGAGAATCCATTGTTGAAGCTATAGCAATACGTTTATCTTTATTTAATCGTAATTCTTTAAAGAACTTTGATATAACATGAACTCCATCGGAATTAGCAATCGTTAGAAGAATAATTGGCATTGAAGTATTAGCAAGTGTAAATAAAAAACGTTCAGAACCCGTCAAATGGTATATCCATCCCATTGACCCAGCCATTGCAAACAGAGATAATCCAATAACCATGATTACCATACCTACGGCAGGAATACTTCTAAGATTAAGTAAGAGAACCATAGCCATAATAAGCATACCTATTCTAGCAAGAACAATTACATCATCTCTTATCATTGCTGGCATCGTACCTGTAACATATGCTTGGCCCCCATAATAAATTTCATAATTTCCTAATATAGGATCGACGATCGAAACAACTTCATCTCGAAAGAAATTCAAACCTTCACTGCTATAAGGTTGAACTGTTGTCATAAAAAATTTATTATCTTCACTAACAAAACGTTTTTTTATAGTTGGATTTTTTTCAAGATATATCTTTATATCATTCACTTCATCTCTTGACATTTCTCTATAGGGTTGAAGATCATCTATCTCCATAAATCCATCCAAATTATCCATGCGAGTTGCAGTTGATATCGAAGTTATTTCTTCAACTTTATTACTGGCCTGGAGTTTTTCCGCCACATCCCATAAAGCAGCAAAAGCTTCAGGATTAAAAATAGATTCGCTTTGGTTCCCAAAAGCAATGAAAATTACCTCGGTACTCCCAAATTCTTCTTGAATAACATCCCAGGAAATTCTCGAATCTAGATTTTTTGGAAGAATTTTCATCATATCATCGTCAATGATGAAAAAACGAATGCCTGACCCAAGAAAAATTGTTGCCAAGAGAGAAAGCAATATAGTCCTCAATGGAAAATCAAGGCTTTGTGTAATGATCCATTTTCTCAAAGGATGTTTTGAATATTTAGATTTGATTTCGCTCATAAAATGCAAGTGTCCATTTTTCTTTTTTTAGAAATATAATCCTACAGATATTTTGGACTAACAGGATAATCGTATTACAAATTGATTCCGAGTAGCATTATTTTACCCATCTTATTTTACCCTAGGCAAACCCTTTATGAAATGTAAAAAGAAACTTCTAATTTCAAATATTACTGATGAATAAATCATTCAAATTACCTGTAGTGATCCTAGCAAATGGTTCATTTCCCACACATCATATTCCGATTGAACAATTAAAAATGGCTGGCACAGTTATTTGTACTGATGGAGCAGCAAATTATTTATCAAAATTAAATTTGACTCCGCATATAATTATTGGTGATATGGATTCTATAGAACCTAAATATCAATTTAAAGGAATCAAAATTCATGATAATAATACTGAAAATTCTGATTTAGAAAAGGCTTTGGACTGGGTTGAAATAAATAATATAAATGATGTAATTATTGTTGGAGCAACAGGACTAAGAGAGGATATGACTTTAGCTAATTTATATATTCTCTTTTATTACTTTGAAAAAGTTAAAATTAAATTAATTACTGATCATTATACCATAACCTGTCATAAGGGGAAAAAGTCTTTTAAATCTTTTCCTGGAGAAAACGTATCTTTATTTACCATTGATGTAAACACTATTGTGTCTACCACAGCACTAAAATATCAACTAAAAAAATCTCCAATAAAACCACCACAGAAAGGTATTTCGAATCAATCGTTAGGCTCTGCCTTTTCGGTTGAAAGCTCTGGGCCTATCTTGGTTTTTCGTGGCCATTCATAATAGATTAGATTAATGCATTGGCTCGATTTCTCAGTCTTGGGTATATATGTTTTAACATTATTGGGACTTGGATTTTATAAACGAAAAAGCTTAGAAGAAAAACCCAATGAATATATTCTAGCAGGGCGAAAGTTAAGCTTACCTGGTTTTGTGATCACTCTAGTTGCTACGTGGTATGGAGGCATTCTTGGGATTGGGGAAAACACATATTCATATGGGATTCAGACCTGGCTAATTTTTGGATTACCATATTATATATTTGCATTTATTTTTGCATTTTTTATTGCTGGGAAGATTAATGAACTGAAGTCTATATCTATTCCTGAACAATTTCATCATCGCTTTGGAAAAACTGCAGGTGTGGTTAGCGCCTTATATATTCTGATTATATCCAGTCCTGCACCCTATATATTAAGTATAGGAATACTTCTCCAATTCACAATTGAAATTCCTTTAGGCATAGCATTAATTATATCAACTCTAATTAGCTTAAGTTATACTTGGCTAGGTGGTTTTAGAGCTATAGTTCGCACAGATTATTTTCAATTCGGTTTAATGTTTATTGGGTTTATTCTGCTTTTCATTTTTTCAATAAACTATACTGAAAACTTTTTTGACACAATTAAATCTTTACCTGAAACACATCTTAGTATTACGGGTGGTG
Source organism: Fidelibacterota bacterium (assembly GCA_036163755.1). Classification (GTDB taxonomy): domain Bacteria; phylum Fidelibacterota; class Marinisomatia; order Marinisomatales; family TCS55. The sequence goes on along the minus strand of JAYZKF010000097.1, from coordinate 15,342 downwards.
CTTCATTCCAATATATTTTTGCGTGGTTCTTTATTGGTCTTTGGACTTTTGTAGATCCAGGTTTCTATCAGCGATGTGCTGCAGCCGAATCACCAAAGACAGCACAAAATGGAATATTAATTGCTGTTGGGATTTGGTTTATCTTTGATATACTTACATTAATCACAGGGCTTTATGCCAAAGCATTACTTTTTGAAGTCGAACCACTTTTCGCTTATCCAAAACTTGGCAAGCTAGTTCTACCACCATTAGCATATGGATTATTTATTACTGGTCTTCTTGCTACTATAATGTCAACAATTGATTCACTAGGATTTATCAATGCTCTTACTTTTGGCCGAGATATATTATGGAGAATCCAAAAAAAATCAGGTTTGGGAAAAAATGGAATTGAGCCATCTTCGATCGCCTTTATTCGTAAGGGATTAATTGTAACAGCTTTGATTTCATTGTCTTTAGCTTTTATGATACCTTCTGTTGTAAAACTCTGGTACTTAATTGGATCTATTTTTGTGCCGGGTTTAGTCATTCCTTTTCTTTTATCTTTCTCATCAAAAAAATATTCCATTCTCCCAGTTATGATTCTCCCCGTTGTTGTAGCACTCATATGGGCTCTGATAGGTAAATTCTCTGGTGAGTATCCTCTTAACATTGAACCATTTTACCCAGGTATATTCACATCACTATTAATGTATATTTTTAAAGGAAAAAATGGGTAAAGAAATAGAAAGAAAATTTCTTGTAGATAAATCTCGCTTACCTAACAATTTGAAAGGTACAAAGTATACTCAAGGATATATTTCTATAACAGATAGTGGGATTGTTCGGGTAAGAATTAAAGGTGATATTGGAGTAATAACTATCAAATCAGCTGGATTAGGAATCAGCCGGGATGAATTCGAATATCAAATTCCTATGGATGATGCTAAATCTCTTTTAGAACTATTTAATAATGGTGTTATTTATAAAACTCGCTACGATATTGTTTATGAAGGTAAAAAATGGGAGCTCGATCAATTTCACAGAGATAATGAAGGTTTATGGATTGCAGAAATTGAATTGCAATCTGAACAAGAATCATTTCAAGTACCTGAATGGACAGCTGAAGAAGTAACTGGCAATGAAAAATATTATAATTCTTATTTATCTAAACACCCATTTAAATCCTGGAAAAATGATTAAAAATATTCTGCTATTATTGCCATGTATTGTATTTAATCAAAATTATATTTGGGAGGAAATCCATGATAAAAGAGAATATTCAATTAGTGGTGTTGCTCTTTTCAAGGATGGTTATCTAGTAGTTCATGATAATAAGGAGAAAAAACAAGCTCGCGTAAGTTATATTGATAAAAACATGAAAATTACAAAGCTGATTTGGCCTGAACGAAAACCACCATTTGACTTAGAAGCTGTAGTTAAATTTCCAAATATTGACAATAGGTTTATATTGATGGAAAGTACTGGAAAATGTTATGATATATTTATAGATCCAAAAGATTTCCGTATCGATTTATTAGAAAATTTCACTTTACCTAAACTTAAACCAAATATGAATTTGGAAGGGCTAACTATTTTTCAATCAGCTCAAGGAATTGTATTCCTTTATGGAGATAGAGGTTCAGATTTAAGAGTATCTACTTTATTTACAGCCTTTTTCAAACTTAAGAAAAAGAAATTTTACGATATTAAATCATATAAAATCGATATGCCAATACCAAAGACTAATAAACGGAATATTGCAGATCTTGCGATTAATTCTGAGGGAGAGATATGGTCATCGGCTACATCAGACCCAGGAGATAATGGACCATTTTCTACAGCTATATATGAAATAGGAATAATAAATAATGTAGGAATATTTAAACCAATTCACCCGAATCTTCAAAAACCTCTTATGGTATTTTCCGATCAAAAAGTAGAAGCTATAACATTCAAAAAAAGAGATTTGATTTTAATGACTGATAATGAGAATTTTGGTTCCACATTTTTATTAATAAAATCGAAATAAATTCAAAAATTATTTACATGATGTTTACATTAAAGCAATATATGATTAATAATTAAATATTAGAGTTGATTGAAATGTTAATGAGAAAAAAACATATTTTCTTGGGTCTTTTATTATTTCCATTATTAGGTCAAGGAATTGATCATTCAGAAAAAATCGTAATAAAGAAAACCATTCTTGGATTAAACCTTTCTGGCGAAACTGATTATAGAACAAATAAAACTGGATTATTCTATCGCCATTACGATTTTGGTCTAACTTTCCCACTTGCTAAAACATGGTCTGCAGCAATACAATATCGTAATATATATGTACAAAAAGATGGCGAGTGGGTATTAGAAAAACGTCCGCACGCACAAATACAAAAAACCATCAACACTGATCTTATAAAGTGGACAATCAAATCTAGACAAGAGTACAGAATTAGGGATGGTAGAGATGATGCATTGCGAAACCGTATTAGGATTAAGGGCAAGTCAAATAAAACCTTCTATAAATTAAAACCATATTTTGGTAATGAATTTTTTTATGATATGGAGAAAAATTCCTATAATAAAAATAGAGTTACCTTCGGATTTGATTTCCCAAAAGGAAAATTAGGCACTCCTACTATCTATTATAAATACGATACTTCTCTTTCAGATGAAAAATGGTCACCCTCATTTACGGGTTTGGTTTTCCAAATAACATTATAAACTGAAATTATTATAATTCATTAGTTAAGCAATGAATAGCCCCACCACTAAGGCGAAACTGTGTTGTGGGTACTGTAATATGCATAACGTCTAACTCTTTCAGCAAAGGCAAAACCTTTTTTGATCTAAACCGCGTAGGACCAATCAAATATCCTGGCAAAGGTTCACAATTGACAGCAAATTCACCAAGTTCTTGATCAGTACCCACAGCATCTTCTGGACCCACTTCGATTAATTCAATATTTTTTCTTATAGCAAATTGGCGCAAATTATCAACCGAATCCTTTTCCATTAGTTCAGTACAAGCTATGGCAGCTACTAATTTATTTTCCTTATTAATCACAGGTGTAAATAATGTATCAATATGAAAGATATTTGATTTCATAACAACTAGCTCATTAACATTGAATTCTTGAGCAACCCATTCCGCACCTTCAATATTGTTTCTGCAGGCTCCTGAAAATAATACTTTATCTCCAGGACAATAATAAAATTCACCCCCCTCGGCAGTTGCGGCTGAATCATCGGGTATTCGTTTAGTTTCGTAACCCATGGATTCAAGCATTATCTGCATTATGTCAGCTTCAACCTGCCGTGCCTTTTCACGAAATTTTGATATAATTGTTTTTCCATTTTGATCACTAATAAATAAGTCCCTAACAAAAACAAAGTCGTGTTTTCGTTTTTCCTTATTCTGTTGATCTAAAAAATTAGGGAAATCAATCTCAACGATTTCAATGGGGAGTCGATTGAATAATTTAGTCATCATGTACATTTCAATTTCAACCAACTCTTGATTTGGGACAACACCCTCTTTCATAGCAGGATTATTTTCATAAATCGGGGTACCATGCCCCCACCATTTATGTTTTGGCAAGTGAGAGATTAAGATTTTCATTTTCGGAAAATTTAAACTTATCTATTTTTCCATATCTTCAGAATATTCCCCCATAGTTGCTAAACTATTAAGTTTAGCTCTATGCATAAAAGCATCCTGGGCAGCAGAAACATTCTCACTCTTCCCAAGCCAAGTCTTAAGTGCCGGCTGTTGCAAAGCACGTCCATATGAAAATGATAAATTCCATGGTTTATTTTCATCTAACATTTGATTCATTTTATTTAAATGTGCGGTTGCATCTTCATCGCTTTGCCCACCAGAAAGAAATGCTATCCCAGGAACTGCGGTAGGCACTGTTCTTGCAAAGCATTGTAGAGTTGCATCTGCCACCTCATCAACATTTGCTCTATCCTTTGCATCGTAACCCGAGAGTACCATATTAGGTTTTAAAATCATTTGCTCGTATTGTACTCCTTGAGAATATAATTGAAAGAATACAGTATGGAGTACCTCCTCAGTGACAACAAAACTATCATCAATATCATGATCCCCATCCATCAATATTTCTGGTTCAACAATAGGGACTATATCGTTTTCTTGGCAAAGGGCTGCGTATCTAGCCAAAGCATGAGCATTGGTACTTATACAGTACCCACTAGGATTATCTTCAGTAATATTAATTACGGCACGCCATTTAGCAAAACGAGCACCCATCTTGCGATATTCTTTAAGCCTTTCATCCAACCCATCTAATCCATGGGTTATTTTTTCTCCTTCACTTCTAGGTAAATCATGTGCCCCCATATCTACCTTTATACCTGGAAGGATTCCTTTACTTGATAAATATTCAGGATAAGATGTGCCATCAGATAATGAAGATTGCCTTAGTGTCTCATCATACATAATTACACCACTAATATATTGTTCTATTCCTTCAGAACTAAAAAGCAAGTCTCTGTAAGCATTTCGAGATTCAAAAGTACTTTCTGTATTAATTTGATCAAGTCTACTACCAATAGTTCCTGTACTCTCATCAGCTGCAAGGATACCTTTCCCTGATTGCACCATCGCTTCTGCAACTGCTTCTAAACTATTTAAATCCATAATGCAAATTCCTTATATATTGTTTTTATTTTTTCTGACCAATTTCTTTTAACAACTTTTTATACCACTTTTTTGAAAAGTCGAAAGGTTTCCCCCCTCTGATCTTTTCAAAATCAATTAATCCTAATTCTTCTTTATTCCCTTCATCTAAGCCCACTACACCACTACGACCATTAAGTGCCATTTCTGCTGCTAATTTACCTGAACGTTTTATCAAGTCTAAATCTTTATTATTTGGAGCTGCACTTCTTGCAAAATAACCACTCTTTTGAACTAGAGTTTTTTCGGCCTTCAATTTTTTAGTGAATTGTTTAGCAAACCATTGGCCAGGATTTAATTCATCTAGAGCCACATGACCAAATGCATCTAATGTTACCTTCTTCCCTGAAGATTTTAATTCGTTAACGATTGTATTTGTGCCAGCACCCTCACTCAAAAAAATATTCACAGAATCTTTTTTGTCCATTAATTCTTTTAAACGTTCACATTCTAATTCAAAATTAAAATCTTTTTCGGGAATATATATTGCGTCAACGTCCCATTTGGCTTGGTCAATCATAAGTTCGGGTAAAAAATCTCTTTGCTTTAATCGATCACGATATTCTTTAGCAGTATAAGCAGTTAACCATCCACAGTTCCTACCCATGACTTCATGAATAATTAACTGCCGATGACTCGTTGTATTCTCATTTGCAATATTTTGAAAAAAAATGGCACCTTGCTCTGCAGCAGTCCATGCACCAAGTGTTTGTGCTACAGGGTATACATCATTATCCACAGTTTTAGGAAGACCTACCACGGTTAATTCATACTGATGCTGTTTTAAATAAAAGGAAAGTTGGGCAGCCATGGTGTTAGTATCATCACCACCAATCGTGTGAAGAATACTCACATTATCATTTACTAATTGATCTGCTGCAACCTTTAGTGGATCCTGTCCTTCTTTTACGTATCCGCGTTTTATACAATTATCTATATTTGTAAGTTTCACACGGCTATTGCCAATTGGACTCCCGCCATATTTGAATAAAATATCTGTTTTCTGACGAACGGATGATGGAAAATCATAGTTGTTACCAAGTAACAACCCCCTATACCCATTTAAATATCCCATTAATTCTGCATCAGGAGCTAATTGGTTATAAGAGTCAATAAGCGCACCAATAGATGCTGATAAACATGGTGCAATACCACCTGCTGTTAAAAATGCAATCTTCATCCTACAAGAGAGAAATATTTTTGTTTAAGAAATTCAATCATTTATTAAATATAATGCTCCGCAAAATTAAGATGATTTATTTTAATCTCTTGCAGAAAAACATTAATCTGAACTACAATTATTTACTAAATTGGTGGATAATCCGATAGGGAGGCACTTATGAGAATTAATAATATTTTAACTAAATCAATATTTATTGGCTTAATGGCTTTGACTTTTCTTGGAGCTACGGAACGCTTTAAAGAAGAATTATTCAAAGCAATGAAATATAGAAATATTGGACCATTTCGTGGAGGTCGATCAGCGGCATCAACGGGTGTTCCTGGAAATAAATTTTTGGCCTATTTTGGTGCAACAGGAGGCGGTGTTTGGAAAACAGAAAATGGTGGACAAACCTGGAACAATATATCTGATGGATATTTTGGTGGGTCTATTGGTGCAGTAACAGTAAGTGAATGGGATCCCAACGTAATCTATGTTGGTGGTGGTGAAGTAACTGTCCGAGGAAATGTATCTCATGGAGATGGAGTCTGGAAATCTACCGATGCCGGTAAAACGTGGAAACATATGGGTCTTAAAGATTCTAGAAGAATTCCTCGAATTCGTGTCCATCCAAAAAACCCTGACCTTGTTTATGTTGCAGCCTTGGGTCATCTATTTGGACCAAATGATGAGCGTGGTGTTTTTCGCAGTAAAGATGGGGGTGAAAATTGGGAAAAGGTTTTATATATAAATGATGAAGTAGGTGCATGTGATTTATTACTTGATCCGAATAATCCTAGGATCATCTATGCCTCAACCTGGAGAATAAAACGAACGCCTTACAGCTTAGAAAGTGGCGGCGAGGGATCTGGTCTATGGAAATCAACAGATGGTGGTGACACATGGACGGATATAACAAAAAGTAAAGGTTTACCCGAAGGAATGGTTGGTATTATCGGCGTTGCAGTATCTCCATTAAATTCAAATCGTGTCTGGGCATTAATTGAAAGTAAAAAAGGTGGGCTATTTCGTTCAGATGATGGTGGCGAAACATGGATAAAAACAAGTTCAGATAATAATCTTAGACAAAGAGCTTGGTATTATACTCGAATCTATGCAGATACAGAAAACGAAGATGTTTTATATGTACTGAATGTTCAATTTTGGCGCTCAAAAGATGGTGGGAAAACTTTCAATTCCATTAGGACTCCACATGGAGATCACCACGACCTTTGGATAGATCCCATGGACTCTCAACATCTAATTATCGCTGATGATGGTGGAGGTCAAGTCTCATTTGATGCAGGAGCAACTTGGAGTACATACCATAATCAACCCACTGCTCAATTTTATCGTGCCGACGTTGACAATCAATTTCCTTATCGTGTTTATGCAGGTCAACAAGATAATAGCACTGTATCAATTGCATCTCGAACGATGGGTGGTGGCATCACTGAGCGTGATTTCCATTCTGTAGGAGGTGGTGAAAGTGCACATGTTGCACCCCATCCTGAAAATCCAAATATAGTTTATGCTGGATCTTACAGCGGATATTTAACGCGCTATAATCATGCAACTGGTGAAAGACGAAATATTACAGTCTATCCTGATAACCCAATGGGTCATGGTGTCAAGGATATGAAATATCGTTTTCAATGGAATTTCCCAATCGAGTTTGACCCATTTGATTCAAAAACTCTTTATGTGGGTTCACAGCACGTTCATAAATCAACCGATGAAGGAGAATCTTGGGAATTAATCAGTCCTGATTTATCAACCAATACTGTATCAATGCAGGATCAATCTGGTGGTCCCATTACAAAAGATGATACTGGTGTCGAATATTATTGTACCGTTTTTGTCATTACTCCCTCTACAAAAGAAAAAGGTGTAATTTGGATTGGCACTGATGATGGTAGAGTCCATATAACAAAAAATGGTGGAAAATCTTGGACAGATATCACTCCAAATAACATGCCAAAGTGGGGCATGGTAAATAGCATTGATCAATCACCTCACAATCCTGGAACAGCATATATGGCAGTTACAAGATATAAATCAGATGACTTTAAACCTTATCTTTTCAAAACAGATAATTATGGAAAATCCTGGAAATTAATTTCAAGAGGTATTCCAGAAGATGCTTTTACTAGAGTCGTTCGCGAGGATCCAATGAGAAAAGGATTACTTTATGCGGGAACAGAAACAGGAATGTATGTATCCTTTGATGATGGAAAAAATTGGCAATCATTCCAATTAAATCTTCCCATTGTTCCAATAACTGATCTTGTCGTAAAAGAAAATGACCTTGTTGTTGCAACGCAGGGCCGTTCATTTTGGATTCTTGATGATCTGACGCCACTACACCAATTGAATAATAAAGTTGCTGGATCAAAGTCTCATCTTTATAAACCAAGAGATACCTATCGACTTAATGCTGGAGGTGGCTGGGGAGGACCAAGTCCAACTTGGGGTTCAAATCCACCAAATGGTATTATGACATTCTACTATTTAAATGAAGAATTAGATAAAGATAGTGATTTTAAATTGGAATTCATGGAAGCAGACGGAGACGTCATCAAGACTTTCACAAATAAAAAAGATAGGAAAAATCCATCGCCAGTCGCTGATACGAAAAAAGGAATGAATCGTTTTGTATGGAACATGAGATATCCTGATGCGAAAAAAGTACCTGGTGCAGTAATGTGGGGCGGTAGACATATTGGACCTAAAGCAGTACCTGGTGAGTACAAAGTTAGAATGACTGCAAATGGAAAAAGTCAAACCCAGTCATTTAGGATTCTTAAAGACCCAAGAATTAATACGACACAATCAGATTTTCAAGAACAATTTGATTTACTAATGGATATAAGAAACAGAACAACTGAAATAAATGAAAAAATCTTAACTATCCGCAGTATTAAAGATCAGGTAAATACATTAACTAGTTTAATGAAGGATTCCGGATTTAAAAATGAAGGCATAACCAAGGCTGGAAAAGATTTAGTGAAGTCTCTTTCAACAATTGAAGAAGAATTAATTCAAGTTAAATCTAAATCAAGACAAGATCCTTTAAACTACCCAATTAAATTGGATAATAAAATTGCTGCATTAGTTGGAGTAGTATCAAGTATAGATGCTAGACCAACTGCTCAATCTTATGATGTTCTTGAAGATCTTGTTGCACAGGCACAGGTACACTATAAAAAATTGAATAAGGTATTAACAGATGATCTATACAAATTCAATGATATGGTAAGCGATGCTGCTGTACCGGCTGTTATGATTATTCCTTCTGAAATGAGCATAGAAAAATAAATTCTGATTAAATTCAATAATACAAAAGGCCTCCCGTAAATTATGGGAGGCCTTTTTTTTATGAGATTAGAATAATGAATCGAATTCTTTGGAAACCAAGTAAAGATCAAATAGAGAATTCACAAATGGATGCTTTTCGATTACAAGTGAATTCTCGTTTTAATATCAATTTGAACAATTATAATGAACTTTATGATTGGTCAATAAATAATATATCAGATTTTTGGAAAGCAATTTGGGGTTATATGGCAATAGAACACTCCAATGATTATTCAAAAATTGTTGATGACCCAAATAAAATGCCCGGAGCTAAATGGTTTCCAGGTGTTCGAATGAATTATGCAGAAAATTTATTAAGGATTAAATCTGATAAACCAGCAATCTATTTCAAAAATGAAATCAATACCGTTAAGTCTTTATCATATAATGAATTATTTGGTTTAGTAGAAAAATTAACTTTCGCACTAAAAGATATAGGTGTTAAGTCTGGCGATCGTATAGCAGGATTTGTTCCAAATATTCCTGAAACCGTTGCTGCAATGCTATCAACTTCTACAATTGGGGGTATATGGTCATCATCTTCACCAGATTTTGGTATAAAAGGAGTTCTCGATAGATTTAAGCAAATTGAACCAAAGATACTTTTTGCTGCGAATGGTTATTTTTATAATGGTAAAGAATATGATTTAACAAAAAGAATCAATGAGATCATTGATCAATTGCCATCTTTAAAAAAAGTAGTGATTATACCTTACCTTGGTAATGATGTTGATGTTTCTAAAATTAATAAGGGAATATCATGGGAAGATTTTATTTCTCAGGGAAACACCTCTATAGCCTTTGAGCAACTTCCATTTAACCACCCCTTATATATAATGTATTCTAGTGGAACAACCGGATTACCTAAATCCATTGTACATGGAGCTGGTGGAACTTTGGTTCAGCACCTTAAAGAACTAAGATTGCATGGCAATGTTTCAAGTGATGATACTATCTTTTATTTTACTACTTGCGGTTGGATGATGTGGAATTGGCTTGTGAGTAATCTTGCAATTGGAGCTACTATAGTACTTTATGATGGGAATCCATTTTATCCAAATCATAATCAAATGTGGGACATGATTGATGAATTTCAAATCACTCATTTTGGTACCAGTGCTAAATTTATTGATGCCTGTAAACAAGAAGGCTTAACTCCAATCAATACACATTCATTGGATTCAGTTAAAACGATTTTTTCAACGGGATCACCATTAAATGAAGAAAGTTATGATTACATCTACAAATATTTTAAAAAAGATATTCAATTATCATCCATTTCAGGTGGAACGGATATCATCTCATGTTTTGCTGGTGGTAATCCAACATTACCAGTACATCGTGGTGAGATTCAATGCAGAGGGCTTGGAATGGCCGTTAAATCTTACAGCGAAGATGGATCATCGGAAATAAATAAAAAAGGTGAATTAGTATGTACAAAACCTTTTCCATCAATGCCAATTTATTTTTGGAATGATGAGAATGGTGAAAAATATCATAAAGCTTATTTTAATAAATATCCTGGTATTTGGAGTCACGGCGATTTTATTTTAATTAATGATCATGGTGGAATTCAAATTTTTGGTCGTAGTGATGCCACATTAAATCCAGGTGGTGTTCGAATAGGAACTGCAGAAATTTATCGTATTGTAGAGGAATTCGATGAAGTTGAAGACAGCCTAGTGATAGGGCAAGAATGGAACGGCGATGAAAGAGTAATCCTATTTTTAAAATTGATTAATCCTGGCTCAATAAGTTCAAATCTTATAGATAAAATTAATAAATCAATTCGTTCAGACTGTTCCCCCCGACATGTACCCCAAATTGTTTTAGAAACAAAAGGCATCCCTTATACAATAAATGGTAAGAAGGTTGAGATTGCAGTAAAAAGAATTATAGATGGAGATGAAGTAACAAATAAAGATGCATTGTCTAACCCAGAATCTTTGAAGTATTATAAAAATATAGCGGAACTAAAATAATGGATACATTAAGTCATGCACTCTGGGGTAGAGGATTATTTGGATATCGAGGATTCGCCTGGTTCTCATTCTTTTTTGGCGCAATGCCTGATCTTTTTTCTTTTGGTATACTATTAATTGTTCGATTGTTTTCAGGTGATTTTTCACATATGTTTAATGGAGGCCCTCCCCCATTAGAATCAATCCCATGGTGGGTATATATCAATTATGATATATCGCATAGTTTTGTAAGCGCTCTACTATGTATTGCTATTGTTAAAAGATATAATAAAGATATTGCATTCGCTATGTGGGCATGGCCTTTCCATATCTTGCTAGACTTTCCATTTCATAGCAAAGCATACTTCCCTACAAAGTTACTGTGGCCACTTACTGATTTTTCTTTTGACGGAATACCCTGGTCAAGACCCGAAGTCTGGTTCCCAAACTTAGCTGGAATTATAATTTTATTTATTTACAGAAGATATGAAAAAAAGAATACTGATAAGCTAACATAGTTTTTTATCAATTGAATCATAAACGAGCTCAACTCTTTCTACAGTACCAGAGTCCAAACAATATATATCACATTTCGAAAATGGTTTTGCATAAACATGCAAGCTAACCGCATCATCTGAATAAACATTTTCAACAGAGTGGATTTCAGCAGGTCCATCTAAATGACCAGTCTCTCCTTTAATTTGATCTGTCATATTTAAAGTAAGAGGTTCAAGAGATTCTAATAAATAATTAGATACCCTTAACGCGCCTGATTCAACACGCATCCAACATTTTTCACCTTCATGCCCATGGATTGGTGCAACTTGGCCTGCTTTCCAACAAACTACAATAATTTCAAAATCATTTTCTTTGTGAACCAAATTTCTACAATACTTCTGATCTTTAAAATGAGCATATTCGTTTAGTATTTCATTGGATAAAGAATAATCATTTAAATAATCTGAAACACCACTGACTGGAAAATCTTCAGTAGCAAATTTTTTCAATTGAATAATTAAATCATTCATTTTTTATTACCCTTTTGAGACCTATTGTAAGGACTGGTATTACAAAAATAATCCAGTATCCCCATGTTATTGCTCCATAGCCCTTCGAAATAAGACCAATTAAACCCACTGCATTAGCAATAAATATAGATCCAACCAATAAAGCTATACCAATCAAGGCACGCCAATGATCTTTCAAGTTTTTATTAACTGAAAGAATTCTCTCGTTAAATCCGTGGATTAAACCTACTCCAGTTTCAATAAAGGTACCAAATAAAACAACTTGGAAAATAATTTTAAACTGACTCCATCCAATTTTATCTAGAATAAGATTAACTGGAACAGTTTCAGGTATTATTTGAGGATATTGACTTAACATAGCGAGGAACATAATTAATGCAGGAATCATACCAATCACTCCTGCTAACAGTCCAGATATGATTGCTTCTTTTCGTGTTTTTAAATGACGAACACAAAACAAAATTGCTGGGGCTAATCCAATATTGTAAGCAGCATATTTTATACCACCCATAGCCCAGCTTTTACCATCTGATTGTAAAGAAAAAGTTGCTGCGATTTCATTATTAAAATTATTAAATACGACAACAAACATTACAATGAATGCAGCATAAAGAATTATTGACCATACAGATAAAACTTTTTCTACAAGTTGCGTCCCGTAAAAGACAATCAAGCCGACCAATGCCATCATAATTACTACACCTACTATTTCTTCAACTCCAAAAATCTCGCTAAAGATCTCCCCAGAAGCAGAGCCCATCACAGAAACAACCAAAACTAATCCTACCAAATAAAGATATTCATAGGCGATCCATGATTTACCCAGCAGATCTTTTAAGAATGATCGATATTCAAAATGACTCCCAATTCTAGAAAATTCAAAACATACAGCTAAAACTAAACTCCAAATAATAGTGGCCACTAACATATTTATTAATCCATAAACAGGGCCTTCACTCAGAAAAAATTCAACCAATTCACGACCTGTCCCATATCCTCCACCTATTATAAGACTCTGGAAAATAAATCCGGGCAATAGGTATTTGTTAAACAGTGCCATTTTCATAAAGATAGATTTTCTTTAATATTGCTTACAATATCATCAACACCATCTGTTAAAGGTAAAACAACTGGAATTTTTAACAATTGACTATATTTATTTTTGAATTTAATAAGTTCATCTTCTGTTGCATTTTCTTCATTGATACCTACACCAATAACATTAGCACCATATGATTCAATTAATTTAATCTCATCGATTAAATCAGGGATTTCATATTCAAATTCTTCGAGATCAACAAAATATTTTCGAGCTATTGGATGAACTATAATTACACTTTTTGCGTTACCTGATAATATTAATTCTGAACCTCCTGGTCCAGATGGATTTCTCAAGGATGATTGGCCTTCTAATAAAATCAATTCAGGATTAGATTGATCAACACATTCTAATATTGCCCTTTCTAATTCACCGCTAACAAAATCATTAGGTGTCGCATCAAAAATAAAACCATGTTGATATCCCTGCATCCACCCTGTTTGACCTGTATATATTAATTCAGCATTAATCTTCTCTTTCTTACAATTTTCTAATATCAATCTAGCAGTTGTTCGTTTCCCAACAGCACAATCAGTTCCAAGTACCGCAATAATTGGTATATTTATATCTAATATTTTTCCTGACCAAAATTGCAAATCAGATACTGGTTTTGGTTTTCTAATATCAATCAATTTAACGTTGTGCTGGTTAGCTAAAGCTACAAACTCAGAATCTTCACTTAAGTAGTGATGGAGACCCGACACAATTGAAAGTTCACATTTTATAGCTTCAATTAATTCTTCTCTACAATTTTTTGGTAATATGCCTCCTGGAAATGCTACTCCTACAATACATAATTCAGCATTTATATCTGATGCATCAATAAAGTCAGTTACAGATTTATAAACTGGAATATTTATTTTTTTACCATCTAAAACTTCACCTGCATCCTTACCATAATGCAAAGAATCAATAACAGCTACAACATTGTATCTATCTGTTCCACGGAGCAATCCATGGGCAGTTTTTGCAAAGTTTTCCGCTAATAAGTTATGAGTAAATACAATTGCGTTTTGCATATTAAGCTGAAATTCCCTCGAGAAATTCAACTCCAAGTCCGGGTCTCATAGTTGGTGTTAATTTTCCATCTTTTAATTTAAATCCGCCAGATACAATATCTTTAGCTAAGTCAAAACTCCCATCAAGATCTAAATATTTTGTTGTAGGACTCGATAAAGCGATATGAAGCGCAGCTGAAATACTAATAATACTTTCATCCATGCAACCCCACATTAATTCAATCCCATTTTCGTTTGCTGTTTGTGAAATCTTTTTTGCTTGAGATAATCCTCCACACTTCATCAGTTTTATATTATATATACCAAAACTATATGGTTCTTTTGATAGTCGTACTGCATCATCTGGATCAATTAAACTTTCGTCAGCTGCACATTTTCTTTGGATGGATTTAGGTATGTTCTTCATATCATTATCAGATTCTCTTGATAAAGGCTGCTCTATCAATTCTATATTTTGTTTTTCAGTATTTTTTACAAACTTAATTAAATCGTTCTTAGTATATCCTTGATTAGCATCCACACGAATTCCTACAGAAACCCCTATAGTTTCTCTTAACTTATGTATTAAGTCAATATCGTGTTCAACATTACTTCCTGTTTTGACTTTTAATAAATGAAATCCTCTTGCAACATATTCTTCTGCTTCTTTAGCTGATTCTTCTATTGATTTTATTCCTATAGTAATTGATGTATAGAAGCTATCATGACATCTGCCAAAAATTTTAAATAAAGGAACTTTTTTAATTTTACTATACGCGTCAAAAAGAGCAATATCTAATGCAGCGCGCGCAGCTGGGTTAGAGGGCAAAATTTTATTTATAGATTTACATAGTGATTCAATAGAATTGATGTTCTTATTTAATAAAAGATCATTTGAATAATCTTTTAATGCATTTATACACGAAGAATTATCTTCACCTGTAACAAACTCTGCTGGAGATCCTGATCCAATGCCCCATGTACCATCTTCTAGCTCAATATGGACAAAAACGTTTTTTACAGAATCAATGGTTTCATAAGATATGCTAT
>JAYZKF010000096.1:0-3210 GCA_036163755.1 Fidelibacterota bacterium | reverse complement strand
AAAGAAGCAGGTGGCTTTACTGTGGGAGTTTTGGTCCAAACTAATTTTGGTGGTTCACTAATGATCAATGGTGCACCAGTTGGTAGAGAGCTGAAGAAATCTCCTTTTAGTTCTAATATTCCATATGATGAAGATGAAGGATCATGCATGATTGTAATTGCGACGGATGCACCCCTTTCCAATCGTAATTTGAAACGTATGGCTAAACGAGTTGATCATGCCTTAGGAAGTGTTGGCGCTTATTCACCTAACGGGAGCGGAGATTATGCGATTATTTTTTCTACTGCTAGAGAAAAATCATCAGAAAAAAAATCATTCACAAGAAAAGAAATTAAAAATAGTTCTATGAATGGTTTATTTATGGCAACAGTTGAGGCAACTGAGGAAGCAATTATAAATTCCCTTTTTATGGCTGAGACAGTTTCAAGTCGTTATGGAAAAATGGAAGCACTTCCTGTTGATGAAACAATGAAAATATTAAAAAAATATAAAGCCCTTAATTGGAATAAAAATTTGTATCCATGGAAAAAGTAGCAGTTAATCAGTTCGTTATGCGGCAGGTAAAAGGTTCCGGTAAAACCTATTCTGATTCACTAAGTTTTGAAACAATAGCTTCAGATGCTGAAAAACAAATGTCAGATGGCAACTTTACTGAAGGATATAGAAATGAGGTTAGAATAGTTACTGGTAGTGAACATTTAATTAATGAATTTATTTGTCCATTTGTAAAAATAGATAAAAGTAGTGAATTAATTTCAAAAATTGTTTGCAGACAAGATGGTGAAGAGCCTTATATACAAATCAGGGCAAAATCGGGTACTCCTGTAAAACCGGGACGTATCGAATATATTTTATACCATCATGATGTATTAATTGAAAATAATGAGCAATCAACTGATAAAGATTGGGAACTAATTAGTATTCATGCAATACCCAAAGGAGTAAATAAATTACCTATGGGTCCTGTTACTATGATGAGAAATCAATTGGAACTCAAAGGTGGTACTAAAGCAAATTATTCATCTAATGAATGGGCAGAAGCAGTAAAATTTTGGCAAAAATATGCTGCTTTAGATGATTCAAGCAGTTAGATTAATAAAAAATTATTAAGGAGCTAATTATGCAACGGATAAAACAATTATTACTTTATTCATTTCTTTTACCATTTTTAGTTGGGCAGGAAAAGAAAAATGAACATTTCCTGTCAAAATTAGATTTGGGAGCGTTTAAGCTCCGTTCTGTTGGCCCAGCCCTTACATCAGGACGTGTATCTGATTTTGCTGTGCACCCAGACAAAAGGTATGAATATTATGTTGCTACATCGTCGGGTGGAGTATGGAAAACAATTAATGGTGGTGCAAACTTTAAACCCATTTTTGATCAACAAGGATCCTATTCAATTGGATGCATAACAATGGATCCAAATAACCCATATGTAATTTGGGTTGGAACAGGTGAAAATAATAATCAACGAAGTGTTGGGTATGGAGATGGGATATATCGTTCTAAAGATGGTGGTAAGACATGGAAACATATGGGATTAAAAAATTCAGAGCATATCGCAAAGATTATTATTGATCCAAGAAATTCCAAAACAATCTATGTTGCTGCAATAGGTCCTCTATGGAGTGAAGGCGGAGATCGTGGTTTATACAAATCAATAGATGGGGGAGAAACTTGGGAAAATAAAATTAGCGTTGATGAACATACTGGCGTTACAGATTTAATCATGGATCCAAATAACCCAGATGTTTTATATGCGGCAACCTATCAACGTCGCAGACACGTTTTTACTTGGATGAGTGGTGGGCCGGGTTCTGGTTTATATAAAAGTACAGATAGTGGTGAAACTTGGGAACAATTAAAGACAGGTTTACCTACCTCTATCATTGGAAGAATTGGTTTAGCAATATCACCAGCAAATTCAGATATAGTATATGCAATTATAGAAGCTATGGATGGTCAACAAGGATTTTATCGCACTTCTAATCGTGGTGGAAGTTGGAAAAAAATGAGTAGTTATACGACTAGTGGAAATTATTACCAGGAGATTGTTGCTGACCCAAAAGACGTAAACACAGTTTATTCTTTAAGCACTTACAATATGGTTACTCGGGATGGTGGAAAATCCTTTAGTCGTTTAGGAGAAAAAAATAAACATGTAGATAATCATGTGATGTGGATTGATCCAGATGATACAAATTATCTTCTTGTTGGTTCTGATGGTGGTATTTATGAATCCTTTGATAAAGGAAAAAATTGGCTATATAAAGAGAATCTCCCAGTAACTCAATTTTATAAGGTAACGGTAGATACTGATCTGCCGTTTTATAACATTTATGGTGGAACGCAGGATAATTATAGCCTGGGTGGTCCGTCTCGAACAAAAAGTAGAAATGGAATATCAAATGAAGATTGGTTTGTTACGCTTGGTGGAGACGGATTTGAATCTGCCGTTGACCCTGAAAATCCAAATATTATTTATGCACAGTATCAATATGGAAACTTGTATCGATATGATAAAGCATCTGGCGAAAGAATTGATATAAAACCGCGTGCTCGAAAAGGTGAGAATGCATATACTTGGAACTGGGATGCCCCTTTACAGGTAAGTAATCATGTTCCAAAGCGAATATATTTTGCAGCAAACAAACTTTTCAGAAGTGATGATCGTGGAAATTCTTGGAAAGTCATTAGTGATGAACTTTCTCGAGAAGTTGATCGCAATAAATTAAAAGTAATGGGACGGACATGGAGTGTGGATATGATTGAGAAGAATGGCGGAGTATCAAAATTCGGAGCAGCTATAGCATTTCATGAATCTCCTTTAAATGAAAATCTTCTATATGTTGGGACAGATGATGGATTAATACATGTAACTGAAAATAGTGGAGCAACATGGAAAAAATATGAAAGATTCTCTAGTGTCCCAAAAATGACATATGTCAATATGATATTGGCTTCCCAACATAATGAAAATGTCGTCTATAGTGTATTTAATAATCATAAAAAAGGTGATTTTAAGCCCTATATCCTTAAAAGCGATAATAAAGGAAAAAGTTGGAAATCAATTTCTTCTAATCTTCCTGAAAGAGGATCTGTTTATTCGATTGCTGAAGATCATATCAATTCTAACCTTTTATTTGTTGGTACAGAATTTGGTCTATTTTTTAGCTTAGATGGTGGTGAATATTGGAAACAAATTAAAAG
>JAYZKF010000095.1:0-24039 GCA_036163755.1 Fidelibacterota bacterium | reverse complement strand
CCCATAGATATTATATCGTAATCAGAAAATTTACCTTTCACAGGTTGTCTATATTTTGCTTTATAATTTTCTAAATCATCCAATGAAATCCATCCACCCACTTTTTTCATTTCATCTACTATTAGCTCGGCTGTTTTGCCCCTATAAAATCCATCTCTACCATCTTTTGCTATTCGTTTAAGTGTTTCGGCTAGATCTTTTTGATAAAAAATATCACCTTTGGTCCATTCCTGATCATCACGAGTGAAAATGCGTTTTGTTTCAGGATGCTTGCTAAAAAACTTTTTGTTGTAATTAAATCTTTTAGCCTCATGTTCTGATAAATCGAAACCATCTTGAGCAAGTTTTATTGCAGGGGCTAATAATTGTTTTCTTGATATCATTCCCGATCCATGATCTTCCCATGCCATTAGCAATCCATCAACTGATCCCGGAACGCCTGATGCAAAATGACCAAATAATGATTTGTTTTCAATAACATCTTTATTCTCATCTAAATAAAAATCTCTATGAGCTTTTGAAGGAGCCATTTCTCTATAATCCAAAGTAAATGCATTGCCGTTATTTAAATGTGCAACCATGAATCCGCCACCTCCGATATTTCCATTTGAAGAAGAAGTAACAGCAAGCGCGAACCCTACAGCTGCTGCCGCATCAACTGCGTTACCGCCCATTTTCATAATATCAATTCCGACTTTTGAAGCATGCCGGCTTGTAGAAACCACCATGCCGTTCTCACCATGTATAGGGCTCGGTTCGCACCCAATAAATAGCTGCAAAGCAATTAATAATAATAGAGTATTTTTATGAAATATTTTCATTATTGATTATTTCTAATTGCTCTTACGGTACCTTCACGCCGTTTATCTGCAGCGCCATCTAATCCATCTGGAGTAACTAGAATTAAATGGATCCCCGAGTGTTCTCCATCGGTTTTTTTAACTTTGTATCCTTTTGTTGATAATTCATTAGCAATAGTTTTGCCTTCATTAGTTTCCATTTCAACTTTAACTAATTCACCACGAGCAATTATATTTGGGAAATCAACCGCTTCTTGTGGTGATAGACCCCAATCCAATATTCCAATAATCGTTTTGTTTACATAAGCAGGTATAGAATTCCCACCAGGAGATCCAGTTACCATTAAAAGGTTATCGTTTTTATCGAAAATTATAGTTGGTGACATTGAAGAGCGAGGCCTTCTATTTGGGGCAACAGCATTTGCGACTCTAGATCCATCACTTGGTACTTCACGAGAAAAATCTGTCATTTCGTTATTTAGTAGAAATCCTCCAGCCCAACGCTGTGATCCAAAATAGCTTTCTATTGTTGCTGTCATAGAAACTGCATTTCCATTTTGATCTATAATTGAAAGGTGTGTGGTCCCAGAAGCTTCTTCTGTTTTATCTAAGCCCCATTTAGGTATGCTAGCTAAAGTATCAATTACTTGTGCTGGATTACCTGGGGATGGAATTTCATTTGGATCAAATCTTTGTAGTGCTCTATACTTTATATATACTGGGTCTAAAAGTGCGTTAAGAGGTATTTTAACTTCATCAGGGTCCCCAAAAAAATGATCACGATCAGCATATGCTAATCTTTGAGCATCAACAAATGCTGTAATTTTTTCAGTTTCATTTGAATTCGGATCTATAAGATGATCATATAAACCTGCTATCATTATTTGCGCGCCTCCAGATGAGGGGGGTGATGATGTGCAAATTTTCATATCGCGAAATGATCCACATATTACGGGACGGAATACAACTTTATAATTTTTTAAATCTGCTAAAGTAAGATTCCCAGGGTCTGGATCTTCATTAGCTGCTTTTACAATTTCTTCTGCTATTGATCCTTTGTAGAATCCTTTAGCTCCTTTTTTTGAAATTTTTATTAATGTTTTTGCATATTCGGGATTTTTTAAAAGGTCGCCACTTTTGAGTTTTTGACCATTCGGGAAAAAATATTTTTTAGTCTTGAGATTTATCGATAATCTTCCCCTTTTTTCAGATAGTTCAATGTAGCGAGCAAGCCGTGGTGAAACAATGAAGCCATTTGTTGATAAGTTAATTGCATGTTGGAAAAGAGTCTTCCAAGGTAAAACACCATATGCTTTATGGGCTGCTTCATAAAGTGCAACTATTCCAGGTGTACCAACTGCTTTTCCACTAGGCCAAGCTTCAAGAAAGCTCATTACTGTTCCATCTTCTTTCATAAACATATCAATTTTAGCCGCAGCTGGAGCAGTTTCACGACCATCAATAAACGTAAGGCCTTCACTTTTAAAATCGTAGTTTAACATAAAACCACCGCCACCCAAGCCTGAACTATATGGTTCAACTAAACCCAAAACAAGATGAGCTGCAATAGCAGCATCCGTTGCACTACCACCCTTATTTAATATATCAATTGCGGCATCAGTGGAATGAGAGTTTGCAGTGCTAACCATGGCACCCTTACTCCATGATCTATTACTAATTAATTTTTCATTATCTTGGAATGAAAATATTTTATATAAAATAATTAGAGTTATAAATAAGAAAAATAAAGGAAGTTTTTTTGATAGTGATTTCATAAAAAATTATAACTTACATGCGGGAATGTTTAAGGACCTTACCTGTGAGCTTTCCTGATTTTTCACCCTTTTCAATAACAATTTTTCCATTTACCAATACCCATGAAATACCAGATGGGAATTGATGTGGGTTTTCCCAAGTTGCATTATCAATAATTTTCTTTGGATCAAAAATGACCAGATCTGCCCAGAAGTTATTTTTTATCATACCTCGATCATGTAATCCTAAAACAGATGCGGGTAAACTTGTCATTTTTCTAATTGATTCAGTTAGTGGTATAAGATTTGCTTGTCTTACATACCTTCCTAATATTCTTGGATAAGTTCCATAACTCCGAGGATGTGGTTGAGCTTTTCCAAACTCTATGGTACTGCCATCAGAGGCGTGCATAACGTTTGGATGGGACATGATACGCTTAACATCTTCTTCGTTAAGACAATGATATATACCTTGTCCATTTCCAACATATACAAGATCCATTAGTATTTCAGCTGCATTTTCAGCTGTTGGTTTTTTACCTTTCATCTTAGTTATTTCAGCCAAATTCATTCCATTATAATCTGTATTTGGAGGGTAATTTGCTACAACAATACTAGCAGGATTTCCTCCGCCTCTATCATAAACAATGTTCCATATAATTTTATCTTTTATTTTCTTTCTCTGAATAGGATCATCCAAGCGTTCCTTTAATTTTGTTGTGCCTCCAGATAGTGACCATGCCGGGAAAACAACCGTCAGACCTGTACTTGTTGCAGTGTAGGGATATTGATCTGCCGTAACATCTATTCCTTCTTTTCTAGCTTTATCAATCATATTCAAAGTATTAATTGAGCTGCCCCACATAGATTTTCCTACGGCTTTATGATGGGAAATATTTACAGGTAGTTTAGCCTTACGGCCAATATTAATTGCTTCTTCAGTAGATTTAATTAATCCAATACCTTCTTCGCGCATATGTGATGAATAAATTCCTCCATGCTCAGCGACAACAGAAGCTAACGATACAACTTCTTCAGTGTTGGAATAGGCCCCAGGTATATATTTTAATCCAGTTGACATTCCATAAGCACCATCATTCATAGCAGACTCAATGAGTAACCGCATTTCTTCCAACTCATTTTTTGTAGCTAAACGATTTTCACTACCCATGATTTCTTTGCGAACTGTGTTATGACCAACCAGTAAAGCTAGATTTGGTCCAATGCCCTTGGATTCAGTTTTCTTAATAAAATCAGCGATTGGATATGGTGAACTTCCACAATTTCCTCCTACCATAGTTGTAACACCTTGTTGGAGGTAATTTTCAACAAAGGGAAAATCTAAACTTTTTCTTTCGGAATGAGTATGCATATCAATAAAGCCAGGTGCAATAATCAATCCTTTTGCATTAAGTATAGTTTTTCCGATAGCATCTGGTTTATTCCCTATTGCAATTATTTTCTCATTTTTTATGTAAATATTTGATTGAAATAAATCGTTACCACTTCCATCGGCTATTTGACCATTGATTATAATTATATCATAGCTGGAAGAGGTGCAGGATATAAAACAATAAAAAAATATGAGTAAAACATTTTTCATTTGGCTGATTTACTCTTTTTCCATTTAGATAAGTAAGGAAGTAATACCATATAAAAACCTGTAATCCAGAGAATAAATAAAATTATTCCTGATGGTAAAAAAATTAATAATTTTGCATTTTCATGAAACCAAGAACCATCATGAAGTTGTTCAATAATATCTGAGCGCCGATAAGCAACCTGTACCACTTCACCTGAATAAGTATCAATTTGAACTTCCCATCTATTTTTACTTCTTACTTTTACAATTCCTTTTTCAATTCGTACATCTAATCGATCAATATCATCCCATGATTCTATTTTTGCTTGTTCTGCTGTCTTAGCAGACTCAAGGATTTGTTCAAATGATATTGATGGATTATTAGGAAATTCACCATTGATTGTTGGTGGTTGGATCCAATCGATATCCTTTTTTAATTGTAGGAAAATACCTGTTATAGAGATAATTAAAACAGGTAGTAGAACAATAAATGCACCCCAATAGTGGGTTTTTCTTGTCCATTTATTCCAGTTAAATTTTTTCCCCATTACAATTCAATTTATTAATTTATACTAACTTCTTCTAGATGATAGCTTAGCTAGTAGACGTAAAATTTCAAGATAAAGCCAAATTAGCGTAACCATTAATCCAAAAGCACCATACCATTCCATATATTTTGGAGCGCCCTTTTCTGAGCCTTCTTCAATAAAATCAAAATCTAATACCAAGTTCAATGCTGCAATTACAACAACACCAATACTAAATAAAATCCCCATGTTAGAATTTGAATGAATTAATGGGACATTTATACTAAACCAACTAAGAATCCAACTGATGAGATAGACAAAAGCAATTCCACCGGTTGCAGCAACAATACCTAGTTTAAAATTTTCAGTAGCTTTGATTAGACCTGATCTATATGCAAGGAGAAGTGCTGCCAATGTGCCAAACGTAAGCATTACTGCTTGAGTTACAATCCCCGGATACATTGTTTCAAAGAATTTTGATATCCCACCCAATGCTAGCCCTTGAAGTAATGAATAAATTGGGACAGTATACTGTGCTAAATGAGGTTTAAATGCTGTAATCAGAGCAACAATAAATCCTCCAATCATTCCTAAAATCATTAGCCCACTAGTTTTTGGATCTCCAGAAGGTAGATTCCAAGTAAATAATGCAGTTGTCATCAGTAATAAAAGGGCAAGTCCTGTTTTATGCACTGTTCCCATTATTGTCATTGTTGAACCAGTTGCTAGGTCAAATCCACTAAATGTCTTAGCATTTAATGTTGGATTTCCCGAACGAAGTGTCAAATGATTATTCATTAATAATTCTCCATACTATCATTTATAGATTTAATAAGTTGATCTATTGCTACTCGATCCTGACTTTGCGTATCCCTATGACGTAGTGTAACAGATTGATCTTCAGTTGTTTGATGATCAACAGTTATTCCAAAGGGTGTACCTGCTTCATCTTGTCGATAATATCTTTTTCCTATTGAACCCTGCTGATCATAAATTATTTTAAAATGGGGTTTTAAATCATTCATTATTTTACGCGCAATTTCAGGTAGCCCATCTTTTTTTACTAATGGGCAAACAACCGCAGTTATTGGAGCTATTTTAGGATCGAATTTCATAACTATCCGATTATTTTCTTTATCATCCCAATAAGCGTTACTTAGAACTGCCAACAAAATTCGATTAAGTCCAGCGGATGTTTCAATAATAAAAGGAAGAAACCTTTCATTATTTTGTTGATCAAAAACTTCCATTTTTTTCCCAGAAAATTTTTCATGCTGTGCTAAATCAAAATCAGTTCGATTATGAATACCTTCAATTTCTGACCAGCCAAATGGAAATTCAAATTCAATATCCCAAGCTTCTTTAGCATAGTGAGCCAGTTCATTTTTGCCGTGTTCATGAAATCTAAGTTTCGATGAATCAATTCCAAGTTGACTGTAAAAAGACATTCTTTTTTCTTTCCACTCATTAAGTGATTTATCATCTTCACCAGGCTTAACAAAATATTGCATTTCCATTTGCTCAAATTCACGAGTACGAAAAATGAAATTTCTAGCTACAATTTCATTGCGAAATGCTTTTCCAATTTGCGCAATACCAAAAGGAACTTTCAAACGCATTGCATTTTGAGTAAGTAAGTAATTAACGTAAATACCTTGAGCCGTTTCTGGACGTAAATATGCTATGTTATTATCATCTTCAACAGGACCAATATTTGTTTTGAACATTAAATTAAACTGCCGGGGCTCAGTAAGCTTACCTTTAGTCCCACACCGCGGACATTGTATTGTTGTCCAATCGATTTTTTCTTGATCTTCTTCTACTAGTTCATCTGAACGATATCTTGACTTGCATTCCTTACAATCTACTAAAGGATCATTAAATGCATTTACGTGTCCCGAAGCTTCCCAAGTTTTTGGATGCATTAATATTCCACTATCTAAACCCACAATATTTTCATGGAGTTGTGTCATATCACGCCACCAGAGCTGAGAAATATTCTTTTTAAGAGTAATTCCTAAAGGGCCATAATCGTAAATAGCACCAAATCCTCCATAAATCTCAGAACTTTGAAAAACGAATCCTCTGCGTTTACAGAGTGATACAATTTTTTCGATACTCATGATTTCTTGAACATTCTACGGTTGTTATAACTATTAATAATTGCTAAGAAGTTAGTGAGAATCTAATCTATTATAAATAATGGTGTAATTGTGAATTATCGATTACAATAATTTAAAAAAATGGATCAATCAAGCTCTTTGAGTTCACGTTCAATTTCGTCATTATATTTAACTTTACTATTTGTCGAATTAATAATCGGTCTCATTTCAGCTTTAGATGTTCTCATATATTTATAAATAATAAAAAGTCCTAGAAAACCAAAAAAAAGTGGCGTTAACCAAGCAAAAACATTGAATCCTTGAGCAACTGGTATGGATAAAACACGTTCTCCGTACTTATCAGTATAAAAGTTTATTATTTCTGTTTTTGTCTTGCCTTGATCAACCATACCTGCAATGTGAATTTCCATTTCTTTATTACCGTGATCATAAACTGTACCGGACCAACAGCAGGTTGCCATTAAACTTTTTTCTATATCAATAATTAGTTCACTTTTTTCATCAGCTTTAAGCAATGATAATAATATAATTATAATAAATTTTTGCTTCATTTCTTTTTAACCTTACGGCGCTTTTTTCTAGGTGGAGCAGCACGTTTTTTATTTATTAATTCTATTGCTTCATCAAGTGTCAATTTATCAACATCAATTTCTCTTGGGAGGGAGGCATTAACTTTCCCATCTGTTATGTATGGACCGTATCGTCCATCCTTTAAAATTAATGATTCACCAGTTTCAGAGTGGTTTCCCAAGTTTTTTAATTCTTGAGGGCCACTTGAACGTTTATTTATCAGCTCTAATGCTTCGTTTAGTTCAATTGTTAATGGAGACATATTTGCTGGAATGCGTCCGTTTTTACCTTTTCCAGCAGTAACATAGGGACCAAAACGACCATAATCTGCTTTCACATCTTCACCTGTTTCTGGATGTGTACCAAGTGTCCTAGGTAGTGCTATCAATTTTAATCCAAGTTCAAAATCTACTTCCGATAAATTTGTTCCTTTAGGGATTGCTTTACGCTTATTCGTTTCACCTAGTTGAACGTAAGGTCCATAAGGCCCATTTTTTAATAAAATCTTTTCCCCAGACTCAGAATCAGTTCCAAGTTCTTTATCTTCATTTATTTCTTGATTAATTATTTCTAATGCTTTGTCGACATTAAGATCACCAAGAAAAATATTTGAGGGTATTGACTTTCTAATTTCTCCCTGCTGTATAAAAGGCCCATATTGCCCGACTCTAATCTCAATTGCATCCCCTTCATTTTGGAATTGAACTGAACAAGCTTTCCCTATATCAACTTTATCTTCAAGCATCGCTTCAAGGCCGGTTTGTTTTTCTGATCCAAAATAAAAGTTTTTCATAAAGGGGATTGAATCCTTTTCGCCTCTAGAAATGGCATCTAAGCCGTCTTCCATTTTAGCAGTGAAGTCTGTATCTACGAGATCTGTAAAGTGATTTTCTAATAACTGTGTTACTGCTACTCCAAGGAAAGTTGGAGTTAGCTTACCTCTTTCTCTATTAACATAAGTTCTATAAACTATCGTATCAATAATATTGGCAAAGGTTGAAGGCCGTCCTATTCCTTGTGCTTCTAATTCCTTAACTAATGAAGCTTCTGTAAATCGTGCTGGTGGTTTTGTAGAGTGCTCCTGTGATTCAAGCTCTGTACAGTTTAAATTTTCTTTTTCTTTAATATCAGGAAGAATAGTCTCCTGATCTTCAGCAATCCCATTTCTTTTATCGGTACTTTCAACATAAGCAGCCATGTAACCCGGAAACAAAATGACTTTTCCATTGGCGCGAAAATCTGATCTTTGATTTTCTATTGTAACAGAGATTTGTTTTAATTTTGCAGACTTCATTTGAGATGCTAGAGTTCTTTTTAAAATTAGATCATATAGTTTGGCAGCATCTTCATCAATTGATTTTTTTACTTGATCAACATTTGCGAACTTTACTCCGGCTGGACGAATAGCCTCATGAGCCTCCTGTGCATTCTTTACTTTTGTACTATATACTCTAGCTTGGTCTGGAAGATAGTCTTCTCCAAACCTAGATGAAATTTCATTTCGTGCACCATTAATACCTTCAGCCGATAGCAAAGTAGAATCGGTTCTCATATATGTTATAAAGCCTTGTTCGTAAAGACGTTGGGCAGTTCTCATAGTTTTTCTAGCTGATGAACGAAGTTTTCTAGCGGCCTCTTGTTGTAGGGTTGATGTTGTAAATGGTGGTTTAGGATTTGAGTTTTTAATTTTTTCTTCAATATTTGAAATCTTGAAAACACCTTCCTTCAATTCTTTAACTAATTCATCTGCCTGAGATTTGGACAACAGTAAAGCATCCGGATTTTTCAAATTTCCAGAATTTGGATCAAAATCTTTCCCCGTAGCTATTTTCTTATTATCTAATCGAATTAAGGTAGCTGTAAAAGAATTTTCACCTACTTTAAAAGTTGCTTTTAAATCATAATAATTAGCTGAATGAAAAACTTGTCTAAGACGTTCTCTATTAACAATAATTCTTAATGCAGCAGATTGTACTCTACCAGCTGAAAGAGAAACTTCTACAAATTTCATATTCTTTTTTAAACAGCTCCAGAGGACGCGCGAGACTTTGTATCCAACAAGACGATCAATAATACGTCTGGTAGTTCTTGCTTTCACCATATCTATATTAATTGGATGGGGCGAGTCCATTCCTTCTTGAATGCCTTCTTTTGTTATTTCAGTAAATTGAACACGCGAAACTTTCTCTGATTCAACTTCACTTGCTAGATGAGCCGCGATAGCTTCTCCTTCACGATCGGGATCAGTGGCAATTACAACTTTATTTGTTTTTTTAACTAAAGATTTAAAGTCTTTCATGAATGATTTTTTGTCTGGCAGTACATCTTCTTGAATTGCAAAATCATTTTCAATATCAACACCAAGCTCTTTTTTTGGGAGATCTTTTATATGGCCAACGCTAGCTAATACCTCATATTCTCCGCCTAAATATTTGGAAATAGTTTTAGCTTTAGATGGTGACTCAACTATTAGTAATGGTTTAATAATATTAATTCCTTATCAATTTTAAAGTTAAAATATAAATAATTTATGTTTTTGCGCGCGCGTATTTAATGTAATGGAAAAAATTATAAAGGTAAAGACTTCATATGTTTTTCTAATGAATCCAAAGCAATTTTTTCTTGATCACTTGTTGATAAATCTTTAATAATTACAGATTTATCTTTCAATTCATCTTCACCTAAAATTATTGCATATCGCGCTCCAAGTTTATTTGCTTCACGCATTTGTGCTTTCATTGATCGACGAAGATAGTCAAAACTTGTTCTAAAATTATTTTTTCTTAAATCTTCTGCTAAGGTTAATAATGTAGATCGAACTGCATCGCCAAGACCAACAATATATATTTGAATATTTCTGGGCTTATTTTCATTTTGAGAAGCTAATAATAATCGTTCAATGCCTGCAGCAAACCCTATCCCAGGGGTAGGTTTTCCACCTAATTTTTCAACTAAATCATCATATCGACCACCACCACAAATTGCATTTTGAGCGCCAAGCTCATTTGATGTAATCTCAAAAGTTGTCCTTGTATAATAATCCAATCCTCTTACAAGATTAGGTGACAATTGATAATGAATTTTAATTTTTTTTAAGAGATTGCATACTTCATCAAAATGATCTTTGTCATCAGAAGTCCAATAGTCTGATATATCTGGAGCACCTTTAAGTAATTCTTTTTCATCAGGAGATTTGGTATCCAGAATTCTTAAAGGATTGTTATTATATCGATCTTGACTAGTTTGACTTAAACTGTCATAATGTGGTTCTAAAAAATCTTTAAGTGCATCACGATAGTTCTTACGGCATTCTGGTGAGCCAATAGAATTCAAATTTAGCGTTAAATCTTGCAAGCCCAGAATATTAAATACATACATAGCTAAGGCAATAACTTCGACATCAAGTTCAGGATATTCTGACCCAAAAACTTCAACACCAAATTGATGGAATTGGCGATATCTTCCTTTTTGAGGCCGTTCTCTTCTAAAGAGTGAATCAATATAATAAAGCTTATTTACAGAGTTTATCTCACCAAGATTATGTTGGATAAATGATCGTACTACAGGAGCGGTAAGTTCTGGTTTGAGGGTTAGATTATTGCCACCTTGATCAGTCCAACTGTACATTTCTTTTGAAACAATATCTGTTTCTTGCCCAATTCCTCTTAAGAAAACTTCAGTATTTTCAAAGGCAGGTGTACGTATTTCGTTATAACCATATCTATCCATAATTTTTTGAATAGTCAATTCTAAATTTTGCCATCTAGAAGACTGATCTGGAAGAATATCTTGTGTGCCCTTAACAGAGCGGATAGATGATTTATTCATTAGATGGGATAATATCCTTTATTAACTCTTCTGCTTTTGTCTTAAATCCACTCGGAATATACAATTTCACAGAACCTCCAGGCATGTTGAATGCATTAATGCTATAAGCTGAATTAAACCAATCGCCCTTTATATAACAGGGAATGTCATTGTCTTTTAAAATGGATTCAGCCATTTCAGCTATTATTGAACCATTATATTCAGCAATAGCTATCCACGTATCTGATGGTTGTTTTTTCATAGTTTAATTAGCGGTCAAATAATGAAGGTCGACTAAACGCTCCACCTCTTTGCTCAATTTTTAAATCTCTTAAATTTGGAGACTTGACATTCAATTTCAAATATAATCCGGAAGCATAGCCGTTTGGAGTCCAGTTCAGGCTAAGCTCCCAGCAATGCAGATCTCGATAAACTGAAAATGTTTGACTTACAAGACTTTGATTAATTAGATCAAAACGAGCATTATACTGAATACGCCATGCTTCTGTAAACTGTATAGTGGAATTAGAAGACATCCAAAATGTTTTTTGGGGATTATTCGGATTAACATTATTGTAAGCAAAACTAAAGCTAGCAGAAGTGGACCAGAGATCTCCTGGCGGAGATTTACTGCTACCTAAGTTTCCTGGCCCAGAAAATATTCCTGCTAAATTTGCTCCATCAACGCGTTCGGTTGTTGTACTATCTTCTTTTGAATCATCACTTGCAGTTTCATATGATAGGCGTTTTCCAGCAAATCTAAATCCAGTAGAAAAACGTGCATTAATTAATCGGGGAGTAGGAATACCATCATTTGTTTTGAACTTATTAATCCTCATATTTTTTTGTTCATCAAAGTCATACCAATCATGCGTCATGGAAAAATCCAAATTAAGTTTTCTGTTCATATTAGCTCTAATTGAAGAATTGATATTATTCCATTGAAACTCATCTGCTACAAAATTACGGCCTGTACTCATTCGCCACGAAAAAAGATCCTGTTTTTTTTCTTTATCTCCATCTACTATTTTTGCTTGAAAAACATTATTCATCGAAAAATTCATTGATTGGTTCTCGCCACGAGGTGTTCCACCAGCTAGCGTTCCAGAAAAGCGATCAAAATAAACGACTTCTCCATTATCTTGTTTTATCATCTGATAATACCCTGGATTTTTTCCAAAAACTTCTTTAGAAAAATCGGGTCGATATGAATATCCAATTGATGGAGAAATAACATGACGAATAGCCTGTATTTTGCCAATTTTTACAGGAAATAATCCATAAACTTGGGTATTCATATTTATATTAAATGAGCCTGTAGTCCGAGAATTAAATCCTTTCACTTCATTTTTATTTATTTGTCCTGAAGTACTATCAACACTACCAGAAAAAGTTCTGTTGACCCAATCTGAACGAAGTGAAATATTTTGAGACACATTAAAATATTTAAATATTTTCGATGACATATTTAAACCTGATGTATGAGAAAAAATGTAATCAGAAAATGTTTGTTGTAATGGGTCATCATTTTCATTTGTAATCCAACGGTAGCCTATTGTTGAATCAGTAGGTGCGTAGGCCTCAGACTCATAATAGTTTTTAATATTATTAGTGAATCGTGAAGAATAATGATAATTGATATTATTGTACCATTTTTTCTTAGTAGCCTTGGTTGGCAAAAGTGACCGTTGACTATGTGAAAATGCCAATTGGGGCAAAGTGTTATTGGTAATATTTATTTGTTGTCCAGCACGGTTTGGGTTGGAAAAGAAAACGGAATTTTGATCTATTTTTTTTTCAGCCATTAGGTCCCGTCTAGAAGATAGATTAAGACTTAAACTATTTCGTGATTTTGGCCACCTTTTTGAATAAGTTGCATTTGAAACAGCTTGTTGATTTAAACGTTTCTGCTGAGCAATCCCAGTGCGACGATTGTAGTCCCCACTAGAATAATAACTGGCATTCACTGCAGCAGATTGATTCTTTCTTAATTGTTGGCGGTGATTCCATCTTACTACATAATCACTTTGCCGGTTTCCACCCAACTTATATATATCCCTATCTGCATCTGATGTGGAGCCAGAAAAGCGTTGTTTTGATTCAAGGTCTAAACTACCTGAATAAGAATAACGCTTATTATAGTTATTTTGAGATCTAAGCGTAATCCCATCGCGATCATAAATACTCATTGTAAATTTTGAATCAAAATATTCGCTTGCTGCCCAATAATATCCTAACCCATTAATATAGCCACCCCATCGAGCGTCAGTCCCATATGAAGGCATAATCCAGCCAGAATGTCGATTCCCTTTTTGATGTGGAAACACACCAAAAGGCAATCCGAAAACAGGAATATTCGCAATATATAAAATGATGGGTCGGGCTAAAACTTTATCTTCATTAATCATTTTCATTCGATCCATTTCAAAATGAAAATGCGGATGATCCAAATCGCAAGTTGTGTATGCAGCATCTTCTGCATAAAAAATATCCATGTCTTGATTTCTAATTTCTTGACCAACATAAAAACCATCATCAGCTTGAGTTTTACCTTTAATAACTTTTCCATTTCGTGTTTCAAGATTATATATCATTGTATCTCCAACCATTGGTTCATCGCCTTCTTCTACCATCGTTGGTAGAAGACGCCCATATAATGAGTCTCTTTCAGATTCTGGTAGGGCTCTTAATAGATTGTTTTCCCATGCAACATTTATAAAGCCAGCAGTTAGGTTTACATTGGTGTAGTCAATGCTCGCTTCACCATGGAGATTAGTATATTCGTTAGTCATATCATATTCGATATCTTCAGATTTATATTTTATTGGCCCATCCATATCAGAATCTGTGGAATCAGGTGTATATACCCCCTCTGATCCACCCGATACAAAAATTCTTTTCAGATCATTGTCTCGAAATTTCATATTGATTGTATCACCAGAAGCTTGATTTTTACCTTGATAAACTGAGTCTTCAAAAATATGATAAAGTGTTGTAGCCATACCTTCAAGTCTCATAGAATCTAATTTCCCATCAACAAAAACCCCTCTCAATATAGATCCAGTCATATCATCGATAAATGTAAGCGAGTCAGAAAAACTCATACTATCTCCATCAATAACTTCAATCCATTCTCTAATACCTTTAGTTGGATGTGTAACATGTGCTTCACTAGGTATAAAAATATTTTTTAAAGTATCTTCATTATAGGACAAGTAAATTTCACTTCCTGCAATCGTTTGATTATTATCAATGATTTTTGGTTTAATTTTTAAAATAGTCTTACCATTCTCCCTATCGTAAATGGCTTCTCCGCACGTAGCAATTCTACCTTCCTCAGTAATTGACACATTCCCTCTAGCGGCATACGAGACGCCATCTGTTTCTGGTAATTCAATATATTCAATTCTATCCCCCTTAATAGTTTGCTTATCTTGAACCAGAGTTGCGTTACCATTTGCAGAGCCACTATCTAATTCAGAAAAATAAAAAAGTGTATCAGTTACAAGACTATATGTTGTATCCCAAACTTGAGTATTACTATATGCAATCATGATATTTTTAGGAGAATCTATAAAAAGTGAATCGCATGTTAAGTTTTGCTCATTTTTTACCATAGATACATTGCCAAATAGAAAACCCTGCTCAGTCTTTTGGTTAAATCGTGCCCAATCGCAGTTCATGGTCATTTCGCCTTTTTGAAATACCACATTTCCTTTAAGATATTGAAATGCTTTTCCATCAATGGTCACCCTCTCAAGAACATCAGCTTTTTTTAAACGTAAACGATTATCTTGTCCAAAAAGGCACATAGAAGATAGGGCCAAAATAACAGCCCATTTTTGTAGGTGATAATTACTAATTCTTAACAACCGCATTTTTGAGATTAATAATCCAAATCATTTTTAATTAACCTCGGATTTATTACTAATATCAATAACGTGAATGGGGCATAAAAGGTTTCATTATTTTGTCGAAGATACTTATATAAAAGAAAGAAATAATTATTCAATAAAGATGGAGGGCTTGACATCTCTAAATCTTATGCCATAACATAATGTCAAATTTACGGTAATTCTATTCAGTCAATTAATGTAAACTTCAAACTTGATTTGGAGACTAAATATGAAAATTAATTGGCAAATACCCGTAATGATTTTTATGATTTTGTTTGCGGGCTGCAGTAAGGATAAAGAAGCAATGAATGGAGAACTTATCATTGAAGATTTAAAAGTTGGAGAGGGGAGTGAAGTTGTTAAATATAATATTGTAACTGTTAATTATACCGGATGGTTAACAGATGGAACAAAATTTGATTCATCCCTTAATCCTGGAAGATCACCATTTAGGTTTACCGTTGGAGGTGGGCAAGTAATAAAAGGTTGGGACGAAGGTCTTATTGGAATGAAAGTAGGGGGGAAAAGAAAGTTAACTATTCCACCCAGTATGGGATACGGGAATCAAGACATGGGTGTTATCCCATCTAATTCTACTTTGATTTTTGAAATTGATTTACTAATTATAGAATAGTGGTTCGCAGCAAATATATTTAATTCACATGACCTTGGTCTGAATTTTCTTTAGTATAAACTATCAAAGAGTGGTTTGTAAGTCGTCTCTTATTAGAATTACGGCTTAACATATTATTATATTTGTGGTACTGGATATTTAATCCTGCTTCATTTAGTTCATCGGACAAAGTATTATAAGTATAATTCCGTAAATGAACATTTTTAAATTTTCCGCGGAACAGATTATAAATATTCTCAAAAAATGCTAAGTCTCCACGAATTCTTTCTTGTGGCACGCTTACGACCAAAATACCATTTTTATCTAAGAGTTTGATTATTTTTTGAAGAAAAGGGACGGGTTCTTCTATATGCTCTAAAACATGCATCAATGTTATAGCTGCATACCTTGTTTTATGCTCTTTATAAAAGTTTTTATCAATATGATAAAAATCAATTTTTTTGTACAAAGATCTATTTCTTTGGATTGAAGATAAGCTAATATCAGCGCCCGCAACTAGACCAGGACCAAATTTCTTTGATAAATGGTTTGTTAGATATCCTGTGCTACAACCAATATCTAATACCATCCCATTATCAACGTTTTCCAGCAAATAATTAGCAACATGATTCATTTCCCACTGCTTATGACGCATGAATCTTCTGCCAAAGATTACTTTAGCACCAACTAATCGCTGGTAAAGCAATGTGTAGGTACTATTATCAGCATGATTATTAATTTCTATCATAAAGACCCAATAATTTTCATCATTTCAAGATGATTTAAAGTAGCTAAGTTATTTTGATTAATCCAACTTCAAATTAATCATTTAAATAGAGCCACTGAGCGGAGTCGAACCGCTGACCTACGCATTACGAATGCGTTGCTCTACCAGCTGAGCTACAGTGGCATTTTTTTATTTTTCAGCAATAACCTCTATCATTAATGGGCAACATAGGGTTGCATATGGAAGCTTTTCCAGCTCCTTTATATCTTCTATGGCATCTTCAACTTCTTTATTATTTAGATAACCCATGGATTCGAGTCGAGGAAAATAACTCTCATACCATGTTTTTGGCCATTTCCAAATCATGGATCCAGGTGTGCCTAATTTTGGCATCAAACGAATATTTATAACTTTCATTTCAAGTTCTTCAAAATATTGTGGTAAATAACTTCCAACATTAATCTCGAAGTTAGATTCTTGAAAACTTTTCAATGCAGTTCCAATAGCTTTTTTTAATGCAGGACGTTCTGGGTTTGTTTGATGAGTTGAAAAATTAAAATATTCATGAGTAACTATTTTACCTTTTGGTTTCAATGCATCTTTAATTTTTGATAAAATTTCTTTTGGGTTAGAGATCCAAGCTAAGGCCCACCTACAATAAGCTCCATCTAAAGAATTAGACTCTAGCAAAATTGTATCAAACTCAGTTAAGTATGGTTCTATGGAAAGTCGTGTTGATTTTTTGATCCTTTGCAAGTGTTCAATAAATGCATTAGATCGATCAATGCCAATTACTTTCCCTTTTTCACCAACAATATATGCTAATTCTTCAGTACAGTATCCAGGACCACAACCCAAGTCTAAAATAGTATCCCCTGATTTAAAATCAGCGAAATCCCAACCGCGCTTTGCTTCAGATTTCCAAACTTTATGCTGCAATTGCAAACGATTAAGCTCTTGTTCATTTGTACCCAAAATATATTCTTTTTTATTAGCCATTATTATTTTTAATTAATAATGCTTTGCTGAACGATAAGCACCATATATTTCGCCACCATATAGCGGTATTACGATTCCTATATATAAAGGCGCAAATAGACTATTATTTTTATGGGATTTAATTGCTTTATTAAGAGCTAAGCTCGTAAACGTGAAACCAATAAGACCATCTCCAATTCTACCAGAATAAATTCTCCCTAAACCAGGTAGAAGCATAGATAATCCAGCTGCAAGAACAGGCGATTTTTTATTATGTGAATTTTTAGAAATATTGACAGGATCAATGAGCCGGCCATCAATATAATATTCTCCATTGTTTTTCTGATGTTCGTTCTCAGCAAAAGGGTTACATCTAATTATTCGATCCGATGTCATAAATAAACCTGATAATGATCCATGCTCATGAATGGATTGAGCAGCATATAAGGAACAATTCGGATAGAATTGACATCCTATATTTGAGTTATTGTATGAGATTCTTTGCCATTGTGTGATGGGGTATATAAAAAGCTTTTGAAATACTCCATTATTAGGATCATTAAACAATGAATCTGCAGGGTATTGTGCATAAAGTGGAAAAATGAATAAAAATGTTTTGATTAAAGACTTCATTACACTCAATTTTAGGGACGATGAAGTTCCAAAAACCAATCAAACTTGTCATATATTTATTAGTTTCATTGGGTACAGTGTTATTTGCTCAAGATAAAAAAATATATATTTTACATACCAATAATACTAATGGAGCTCTTGAAAACTGTTATTGCCCAGATCGTCCATATGGTTCTGTTGAGAAAAGATCAGTTTATGTATCAAACTTTTTTAAAAAGCATCCGAATTCTATTCTAGTTGACGCTGGAGATATTTTTACAATGGCACATCGCTCATATAAAGATAGCTTGATGGCTGAAGCATATAAACTTCTTCCTTATGATGCGATACTATATGGAGATCAAGAATTAACGATGAATTCAAAAACACTTGATAACCTTACTGATCAAATGGCTGTCTCTGTAGTAAGTACTAATCTAAAAAGAAAGGGTGTAGTACCATCAAAAATAATTAATAGGGGAGGAGTGAAGGTTGCTGTCCTTGGCGTTATGGATGAGTATGCAGTTAAGTATTATCCAAAGGAAATCAAAGAAAAAATTGAATTATTAAATCCAGTAGAATCAATCAAAAATGAAATGGATCGATTATCCAATAAAGCAGATATTTTTGTTCTATTGAGTCATAATGGCTTTGATATTGATCAAAGTATTGCTCAAGAGATTGATGGTTTAGATGTTATCGTTGGTTCTCATAGCCAATCTTCAATTGAATCTCCGGAAGAAGTCAACGGAACTTTAATCGTCCAAGCAGGGAAAGCAGGTTATTATATAGGTGTTGTTGATATATCAATGAAAGATGGTAAAGTAGTTGAAAAAACCGGGAAGATTGATACAATGAAATTTGAGATGCCAGATGATCCACGTATTATGAAATTAATTGAGGAATATGAACAAACTACGGGTCGAATGAATCGCAATAAACAAAAAATGATGAAAGCAAAAAATTAATGGAACAATTCAGTAATTGGCTGGCATCCGATCCAATATATATGGCAGTAGCTGTTGTCTTATCTTTGATTATTTTATTTGGTGCAATTAAGAAATTATTCAAAATAGTTATGGTTG
Organism: Fidelibacterota bacterium; assembly: GCA_036163755.1. Taxonomy (GTDB): domain Bacteria; phylum Fidelibacterota; class Marinisomatia; order Marinisomatales; family TCS55. The sequence goes on along the minus strand of JAYZKF010000095.1, from coordinate 4,965 downwards.
CTGGCGCACTATTAGTATTGTGGATTGCATATACTACCTGGTCTGGTGAGGAAGTTTCTATTGAGTCAGCAGTTGATAAAGCAACTGAGGCTTATGAAGAAGGAAAAGAATCGATAGAAAAAGCAAAAGATGATTTTATAGATAATATTAAAGAAAAAAAGAAAATCGATTAATATAAAAGTCTAAATAGCAATCATTTAGACATCAATTTTTCATTTGTATCCCGCAGTTTTCCAGAAAGTAGTTTAATAATACCTTCCATTATTTCGCTTTGACTTCCCATAACCTCGTAAAAACCTTCTTGTTCAATTTTAAATAAAGTTGAATCCTCCGTTACGGTCGCATCAGCAGATCTTGGTTCCCCATCTAATAAAGCCATCTCTCCAAGACAAGCACCCTTGCCAAGTCGAACTATTTCCTGATCACCCTTATGAATTTTTACATTGCCATCTACAACAATAAATAAAGAATCACCATAGTCACCTTCTGCCATAATTTGAGTATTGGCTTCAAACTCAACTTCTTCTGTGATCTGAGCAACTCGGGACAAGTTTTCTGCTGGTATTGATTTAAACATATCAACAGATTTCAAAATAATTGTTTTTTCTAATGTGGAATACATAGCTAATTCTAACCCTTCTAATTTAAAACGCTCTTTGGGAATGAAATCAAGATTCATACCATTTTTTTGAAACTGTCTCGCGAGCAATTCTTGATTGCCATTAGATGGTTGAACTTTTTCCCAATCAAGTGATTTAATTATATCTGTTTTCTCAGATTTCAATAAATAATCTAACGAAATAATGGATTTCCATTTATCTGGATCATAGGCAGACGCTATTAATTCATCATCAATATTTTTTGGAAGTTCACTAAAATTATCATGCCCAATTTTACTTCTTTCATCAATTGAAATTGGTTCTATTAAAGGATTGATGATTTTTCTTTGATCCTTAGAAAATATGTTTTCAAAAAATTCGAGCAAAAAGGGTAATTTAGCTGGATCTCTACTTTTCACGGTTTGGATATAGGTTTCAATAGGTGTATCTGGAATGCTCATGACTCCAAGCTTTAGTAATGTTGGGAGAATATTTTGAATTTCATTATTTAAATAATCATGAATCAAAATGCTATCTTCATTTTCTGGAAGAATTTTTATAGTCTCATATATTGCATAAAGTTTATTTGCTACCGAGTTAATCTCTTTCTCAATTTTATTTAAATATTCTTCATTAAAGGGTTCTATCCTGGCAATAGCTAATAATGAATCAACAGATTCTTTATAAATATCTGGATCCGTGGAACTTAATTGACTGATTAAATGGTTAATGGATTCATCGTTTGGAAAATCTCGTAATGCCCTAACAATCCCTAAGCGTAATTTTCGCATAGTTTGCTCTGAAGATAATAAAGATTCAAATTGATTTAATATTAGCTCATCAGAATACTTGCTCAGTGCTTCTCTAGCTTGAAAGCTTGTTTTGGGAATATCCAGATTAGAAATAATAGCTGGGATTAATTCTTCATCATTGCGTTTCTCAGCAATTTTTAGAGCAACATTACTTATCAGCGTTCCATCGTGGTTGAGAAACTCAATCAATTTTTCTTGATTAAGAATACTATCATTATCAACTAAGCGCTCTAGGGCCTTTGATTGAGTGAGTTCGTTATCATTATTCAGCATCTCATCTAAAATAGCTTCAGCTTTATTGGAAGAAACTGATTCTAGTTGAATAATGGCAACTGCACATGCTGCACGTATTTCTTGATCTTCACTTTCAAGAAGGGATTCTATATCGGGCAAGACTTGTTCTAATTTTCTGCGACCCGCAACTATAATTGCTTCAGATGTTACTTCATCATTTTTTTTCATAGCTGCGATAATATCGTCATTTGAAAGAATTAATTCTTCATCCCAAGCCATTGATAGAATGCGTTTTCGTACATCAGAACTACCTTCACTAAATAAACGCTTAATTGTATCTTTCCATGAGGAAAGTGGTAGGCCTTCAATTATTTCTAAAGCAAAGAGTTGTTTTATTGGATCTTCAGATGATAGTGTCTCTTCAATGGTTTTTACCATAGCAGCATCTTGAACGTCAACATTTAATTCTTCAAAATCAATTTGACGTTTTGATATAGCAGATTCTAATTGTTTAACATATCCAGACTTAACGCGAAATGATGTCACTAGCCACCCAGTAATAGCCATAAGTGAAACCAAACTAAGATATTGGATTGATATAATTTTAACTAATAAAAAAGTTGCGATGCCGCCAAGACCTTCCCCCATTGATTTAAGCGTTCCACTAACTTGAGGTTTAAGTGTTTTCCTTAAGCCTGGAGGCACAGGTAACCACAATAGTTCTAATGATGAATTATTTATTGTGAATTTAAATGTTTGATCAGAGAATTTTGCAAAACTCACACTCATTAGCATAGGTGCAAATAAAATTGCTGTTGATCCAGCAATTAGAAAAAATGGTAGAATTAGTAACCCAAGTAAAATCCCAAAGCGTGATAAAACATTACCTGTAACAAAAAATTGCATAATTATTGATGCGGCTCCAGAAACTGAATAAAATAAGCCAAAAAATCCAACCAGATCGCTTTCATTAGGGAACGATGAACTTGCTATCATTTTAAATTGATAATCTACGAGGATTGTAACTATAGCAGAAAGAAACACTATGGTGCCAATGCCAATTATAAAGGGGTCTTTTTTCTTTTCTTTTTTTTCTTTTTTTGGTGATGAGATTTTTTTAACTGGAACTTTTTTTAGATATTTTATCGCATTAATTCCAAATACGGTTGTTAAGCCTAATAGCCCAGCAGCTAGAAATAATAATTCATCAGTCCCAAATGCTTTTACAAATGGTTTCAAATTCATTCCAACTAACATTACCGCAAACGATCCACCTCCTCCAATAATTCCAAAAAGTCGTTTTGCCTGTTGCGGTTCAAATGAATCTGCTGCTGTGCCCCAAAATTGAATAATCATTATACCTACAACAATCTCTATCCAGATGTAAACAGTTGGTATTACCCAACCAGTTATCATAGGTTGTACAATAATAAAAGAAACAATAAAAACGGAACTCGTTATTGTAAAAAGCAGACGTGGGGATAGTTTTTTTGAGAGTTTTGTATAATAAGTCAATATTGGTGCAATAAATATTGCAACGCCAAGGAACATAAGGGGTAGTATTGTTTTTTCGAATCGACTTAAAAAATAGGCATCTTTAGCTGTTTTTGCGACCAACCCCATGGCAACCATAAAAAATGAAAAAAGAAAAAAAGTTAGAACCATTTTCCCTTCGCCGGGTCTAATGTTTACTAGCTTTTTTATGAATCTCATCTAATTAATACTTTGGTTATCATTGAATAATCAAAGCCACTTTGATTAATTAAATCCATAAAAAACCCTGCAAAGAAAATCAGTAGTATTATAACTAAGCCAATTAATGCTACTGTCACAATCAATAAGATGCCATTGATTAGAAAATATTGCCTTAGTTGATCTATCGCAATTGTAAAACTTTCTTCATCTTTATTTTGGATAGCAAATTCTAAGTGATTTGATGCTACAGTAAGTTTTGTCCCCATGACTATAGTTATGACGCCCATAACAACTGTTGGTACAGCAAAAATCACGATGGTTAAGCAATACAAAGCACCTGTAATTATATTTAATATTCCTACAATCTTTGTCCATTTAGATAAATTGCTCATGGTTAATAAACCATAGCTATCTAGGTTATAATTTAAATTGGCTTTTTTACTAGTAGGCATAACACCATTAATTGTATGTGGTTTCCCAATGAAATTTTATTGCATTGATAGTAAGAAGTTATCGGTGAATCAATTGAATCACAAGATTGTTACTGGATTTTCTTAATTAAAATTCTATCAATTAAAGTGTTTACTTTATTACTATAAAAGTTTTACAATTAAGGTATACCCTGTATGTCCTTTCCGAGGTAAATACATGATAAAAACTAAAAATAATATATTATTTCAGACCTATCGCTGTCTTCTACTCTTAGTAGTTTTAGCCACAATAACTCTTCCTGTAATGTCTTGTGGGGATGATATTCTTAATACTGAAACTAAGGATGTGAATTCAAATTCAGAATATAGACTAACTTTAACACTTGATCCTGATATCGTTTATTTAAATAGTAATACCCAAGTCACCATAACTATTGAACGTTTAGTGCATAAAGATTCAGTTATTTATACTCCCACTGCATTGAAATTGTCTGCAGTTGGAGGTGCATTGGAGGGAAATGTATCTTCAGGTAGTATTGCAACCCCCTATGTGATTTTAGATAAGGAGGTCGGTTCAAAATTTGAAGTTTTAACTTTTTTTATTCCTAAATCATCATATTCAACTACATCGGGATATTATAATTATGTGGAAAAGGGTCATGTCTCTGCATTATATGACGGACTAAATGTAACCTTGCCAGTTCGATTGGTTAAGCCACGATGATGCGTCGAAATTTTATTTTTATCTTTATGATTGTTGGGTTTGTCATTCAAGCGCAACAAAGACCTCCCCAAAGAGTAGTTCAAAGACCCCCACAAAGTGCAATGCAAAGGTCTACCTCCGGAACGGTTACCTCTTTAAAAAACTTAGAATTTGAACAAATTCAGCTTAGTTATGTCCAAACGGATCGTGCAATAGCAATTTTAAAAACGATGGGGTATACTGTAGTTGAATTCACTGCTGGAGCTGGTGCCGCTGGAGAAAGCAATTTTAGACCAGTATTTACACCTAATAACCCAAATTTAAATGCTCCAGGCGCTTTACCAATTATTATAAAAATTCCAGATACACAAACGAGTTCATTAGTTGAAAGAAGTGTAGCGAAAAAAGCATTAAGATCCAATGAAAAACAAATATTGGGTGTTGATTTAAGTGGCGTGGTGATGAATAAAATTACAACAGGTTCACCTATG
>JAYZKF010000094.1:0-7105 GCA_036163755.1 Fidelibacterota bacterium | reverse complement strand
GAACATCATGCTTGAAAGCGGGTTAGAAAATGGGAAATCATATCCCCATAGTGTAATTTGAATTTCAAAACCAATTGGAGGTGAACCCCAACCGCCTTCTGAAACACTAACAGTTGCTCCACCAGTATATTCATCTGGTAGATCATTCGCTACGGTCCAAATGGTTTGATCCGCGCCAGGAATACCTGGAATATCCCCATCCCATTTGGATGTCTCATCATTCCAAGTACCAGGAGTGTACTGACCATCTCCATTCACATCATCATAAGGAGCGCCTTCATCTGCTGGCCACTCTTTCCAATCATGTTCATACTGAGATTTACCTGCAGCAATTTGTGCGTCAGTTAGTGAAGTAGGATCTGCGTCTTTTAATATGGCAATATCGCCACGAAGATCTGCAGTGTTCCAATCTTTTCTAACACGCCAAATTTGCTGTTCACGATAGTTTTCTGAGTAGTTCTTACTCAAAACTTTACCATTGGCATCGCGAAGTACCTTACCAGCTTTAAGTCCGGTGTTGTACATAGATCCGTTCACACGAATTCTTGGTGTACCTCCACCAGAACCATCGGTAAGAATCTCACCATTAGCATCTACACCATATTTATCTGAGACCTTGGCTCCCCAAAGAATACCTTCTGCAAAAATGACACTTCCCATCCCTTTAGGATAGTTACCGGCAGAACCGTGTGAGGTACCATTCCATGCAAAAAATCCCTGGTTTTCCATATGGATTTTCCAACTGTTAATATTGAAAAATGTATCTGATGGGCCATTATCTGCAAACTTAGCTAGTCTTGCAGCAGTTTTACCTGCATTCTTATCTCCTTTTGGCGGCTCTGCTGTAACAGTAGCCAAGAGAAAGGTACCGGTAAGGGCCCATGTTAGCGATTTTTTGAAGTTCATCATAAAATTCTCCACTTCGTTAATTCTTGTGTAATCAGCACCCTAGAAGGATACTGAAACACCCATTCTTACTTCTCGAGGAATACCAAACATATCAAAACTATGGTCATTCAACCAGTGGTTGCGATTAGCCAAGTTGATCTTTTTATACATTTCAACGTACTCTGGTCCACGACCTTCGATAATTAGTGAGCTCAATGCTGGATCATTTAAGAAACCATCATCATATGCATCACCAGTACGATTATATACATTGATTATATGTTGAGTATCCAACAAGTTAGTAACTGTTGCATAAACTTTAAAATTAGCAACTCCAGGCACTGCAATCGTCTTATCTAAACTTATATCTAAGTTAAAATAAGATGGTGTAGTGGAAGAGTTGAGCGGCTCAACCGGTGCTCTATTACGAGGGTCGTTATCAGAAAGCAATGCGCCTTCACCAGCATCACGCTGACCCATAGAACCATCTGACATGGTAAATGGATGACCACTGTTATATGAAGCAATTAGGTTTGCGCCTAAATTATCTAATACAATATTACCAGTTCTACCTGTTCTGAAATCAAGCACTGCACTCGCCTGGTGGCGTTGATCATAGCGCGTTGCTGAAATCGAAGTAGGCTTACCCCAGCCTGATGTACCCAAGCCTGGGTAAGAGTTTGTTCCTCTTACATCTTGGAATACATAGTTCGCAAACAACTGGAAGTTGCTTACACGAGCTGTTTTAAAATCAAGCTCAATACCGGTAACATTAGAAAAATCTGAATTCACCCAAATTCCGTGGTTTCTCATACCATAGTAATTCATACCTGGTGAACTATCTGGTATATAAACATCATCACCGATTTGATCCTGTGGATTACGTGTAAATACTGTAAGGTCAACAGAAGCAAGATCACCAATTAATGTACCATATCCAATTTCAAACTTTGTTTCTCTTGTTGGCAATAAGCCCCAAGAAGAACCACCAGATCCACGACTGCGGTATAAATACCCCATTGGTGCCATTTGTACATATTTACCATAGTTCAAATGGAATGTCGATTTATCTGATATTGGGAAACCAAGGCCAATACGTGGCATTAGGTAACTTTGTGTAGGCATATCTTTAAATCCATAATTTGGATCATCAGCAGCTACAATTGTAGCATTCTTATCTAATGGAGGATTGTTATAATCCTTAAGATCTTTATTTGCCTGGTTGATTGCTTCATAACGAAGACCAACGTTCACAATTAAATCACCGGCTTCAAATTTATCATTTACATAAAATGAAAGATTGCTTGGCTTACGTGGTTTATCGTACTCATTCTTCTGAGCTGAAGATGCATCCCACGATCTTCCTAATGGATCATAGCCAATCCAACTTGAAAGACGAGCAGTAACAATTTCTGTTAAAATGCGATCGGTTTCACCATTAACAGCATCTACTAAGGTAGAATCTTGCCCAATCTTAGAATTCAATGAATTAATTCCAGTGTAACTATAACGCCTATAATTATAACCTGTATAGGCAGCACCAACTTTAACTTCATGCTCACCCATCTGTGTTACAAATTCAGCATCAAAACCAATATAACCATCTTCACCCTTACTGTAACCACCGCGGCGTACGCCATCACGCTGGAAACGGAAACCATTCACATTATAATTAGAAGGTTCAACATACTTATAAACATCAGCGGTTGGATCTTGACCAGGAGTACCAAAGTGTTTTGACCAGTTTGTGTCAACTTTGGCAACTTCATCTCTGTCACCCCACTTTAACCAATCTTTTAAACTGGTGGAATGTCCTGTTTTGAACTCACCTTTTTCTTTAAACTTTTTATCGTAGGACTCATATAAACGGTTCACCATCCTAACATTCGCACGAACATATGTGTTAGGATTTAAGAAGTAAGTCCCTTTTAAGTTAAATAAGTAATTTCGGCCCCAATTTTCATGGCGTCTTGTATTAAACATGCTTTGAATTGGGAGACCCGCGCTAGAATAGGTATACTCATTGAAGGATAATGCAGCACGAAGAACTAATGGATTCAAATCTAATTGAAGTGTTCCATTAAAATTCAAATCATCCTGTACATTATCAAATGCATACATACCACCACTAGTATTTGCACCACCTGTTCCACGAATTTCATCTGTGGGGTCAGCTGTTGGATCATAAACATGGTCATGGTTTGCACCATCGCGAAATGTCATATTACCTTTTTCTGAATCTAAAATAACATAATCACCAGACTCTGTTAAACCACCAATTTTATCTGGGATTGCTTTTCCGCCCGCAATAGTGAAAGGGGTAAACCAACGGCTTGTAGTTTTATAATTATCAGTATGGGTTTTTCTTAATGCACCAAAAAAGCGAACTTTATCACCAATTGGTCCTTGAAGAGTAAGTGTAAGATCATTGTCTCCTGTAGCTGCCCATGGATCCCCACTTTGCATTCCTTCCATTAAGACGGAACCTGAGAATTTGCTTCCACCAGTTCTAAGCGATTGTTGAACCATACCTGCATTGGCATTACCAACACTGGCATCAAAACCACCAGTTTGGACAGCAATAGCTTCCAAAGCTTCTGGGATAGCATTTGATACAATTTTACCACCTGCACCCGTCATGGACGCACCTTCAAGTGTATATCCAATCTCTGAGCCGCGACTTCCACGGAGGTGAAGACCATCATGCATTTTGACTACGCCTGCTTGACTGGCTACCATTGAGGTAACATTACGCACAGCATAATTCTCAATAGCTTCCGAGTCCATATTTCTTGCAACGTTAGTAGCCGTTATCTCAATCAAAGGCTTCTCAGCAGTTACTTCTACTGTTTCACCTTCAACCGCTGCAACTTCTAGCTCGAAGTCTTGTAAGGTTGTAAGTCCAATGGTCACACGTACATTGGAAACTAATTGGGACTTATAGCCAATGTAGTTTACACGTAATGTGTATGTACCAGGTTGAACATCAAAAATGTAATATTGTCCGTTAGCATCTGTTGCAGCACCGGATGTCGTTCCTTCAAGAATAACATTGGCACCCGCTAAGGGTTGACCTTCAGATGTAACGCTACCACTAATTTTACCAGTCAAGTTCTGTGCAAACAGACCTGATGTTAATAAAGCGGCCAATAATAAGGTTGTGAGTTTTTTCATTATACTACTCCACTTACTGTTACTTTTAATATTAATAAAAATCTTTATCGGTAGTAGGGGCATAAATACGTATCTCGTGCGCTAGGCGCACGTATACCCCTCTTACCTCTTCCGGAACATAATAGTTTTTTTAAAAGGGTTACAAAGCTTTTTTTTAAAAAAATTTTTGCACCATTTGTATGTGTTTTCTCCTCTATTAAATCAATATTTAGTTATATAAAACCCCTCATCTGTGCAGATTTTTTTTTTACAAACAATGAAAAAAATGTGATTTATGTCACAATAGTTTTCTTGTTATTTCAAAGAGTATGCCTGATACAATAAAGTTGGATCTTAAGCTTAATGAACTAAGTAAATCAGAGTAAAAATAACATCCATAGGGCCATAAATAGCATGATACTGTTCTCAACTAATGTCACTGTTGTCATCGGCAAGTTTAATGCTGTACCTAAGCAGCCACATTGTATAGACTCTTTATTCATTAATGATCGGATTACTCCAATAGTTGTGGCTCCAAGAATTACTAATGTAGTAACTAAAGCTATATACAGCTCTACTCGCAATAGAAAGGCCAACCCCAAAAACGTTTCAAGAAATGGGTAGGCCCAACCATAGAACGGAATTGTTTTTGCAATAGGATCATACATCTTGAATGTATCGGGAAAATTTTTATAGTCAAGAAACTTAAAGAAACTAAATACAATATAAAAAAGACCCATGAAATCCAGCATAATATCATCCAGGCTTAAATCAACGCGATTGATAAGCAAAGTAGATGCTATGATATAAAAGAAAATTAAATATAAAGGATAAAGTTTTGTTGAATGTTCTTTTGAGTCTATTTTATTAGAACCAATTTCGGACCCCCGATCTATTAAGAAAGCTTCATAGCCAGTTTTATTTATTGCATTAATTAGATTTTCAGAAGGTACATCCCCTTCTACAATCGCTTGATTTTCGTTAAGCTTAGCGGTCGCTGTTGTGACTCCATCAACTGCATTAAGTGCTTTTTCAATTTTAGATACACATGCATCGCAGTGCATTCCTTTTATTTGTAGTTTTACCAAGGTTTCAATATTTAAAAATTATATAGGTAATACAGGATCCCCAGAAGATATATGACCTTCTTTGATAACCCGGGCATACCACCCACGGCGTTTCATCAAAGTTTTTATAAATGTCGATATTTTATCTTTCCCAACATAAGGTAAAGCGCTCAAGTTTGAGCAAGGGTCACAAATGATTGAAATCTCAATCTCAGCTTCGCCAACCTTATAACGTTGGCCGGGGTTAATTTTATCATATTCAATATTTTGCAGGGTGAGGTTTTCCCCAAGATCGCCAGGCTTTACAGGCCACCCTTCATTATTTAAATCCTTTAATATATCCATAGATATAAGCATAATGGCCATTTCAGGGTCATTATTTTTTTTATTAAAGCGAAAGCGGTTATAGTCACCCTCCACACCTAAATAAGAAATGTCAGCTGAATCTACAGCGACCTTTGGAAGCCCAACTTCCCCAGGAGTATTTGGCTTAACATTAATTTGTAAAATAGTTGATGACATAAGTGTTAACTCTCTAATCTCATTAAGAATTTACTCGTATTTATTGGTTTAACACTAAATTATACATGCTTCGATAAGTTGCATCGTTTTAACTTTGGAAAATATAATTCATTATAAGAGGATAATTTCATGAAACGGCTTTCAACATTATTATTTATCACAATTGTATTCTCTCAACAGCAAATCGAACTCCCGATGAAATTTTCAGGGGTTCGATATAGTCCGGCTATATATAAACCGGAAGAAATTTTAGGGCATAAAATTGGAACCCAGCACACACGTACTGATCAAGTGGTCGATTATTTTGAAGCTATTGCTGAGCAAAGTGACCGAGTGGTATTAAATGATCATGCAGTATCACATGAAGGAAGGCGCTTAATTCATGCTATCGTGACTCACCCTGATAACCATAAACAGTTGGAAACAATTCGTCAAGCCAATCTTAGTTTATCTGATAAACCAAAACAAATAAAAGACTTGGATATGAATACCATGCCTATGGTCGCTTATCTTGGTTTTTCTATCCATGGAGATGAAGCAAGTGGAACGGAAGCATCTTTACTGCTATTGCATCATTTAGCTGCAGGATCTGGGAAAGAAATAGATAATATTTTAAAAAATACCGTTCTGATTGTGGATCCAATGTTTAATCCTGATGGTCGTGATCGCTTCGTTAATTGGGTAAATGGCAATAGAGGAGCAGTCGCTTCCTCTGACCCTCAAGATAGAGAGCACAATCAACCCTGGCCAAGAGGTCGGACGAACCATTACCTTTTTGATATGAATCGTGATTGGATGCCTGTTACCCAACCTGAATCTAATGGTCGAATTAAATTATTTCATAATTGGCGTCCACAGTTTCTTTTAGATGCTCATGAAATGGGTGGGAATGCAACATTTTTCTTCCAACCTGGTATTCCAAGTCGAAATAATCCTAATACACCTCAAGGAACCTTTGATTTAGCCAAAAAACTTGCGCCTTATCATGCAAAACGCTTAGACGATATTCAATCAATGTATTATTCCGAACAATCCTATGATGATTTCTATTATGGTAAGGGTTCAACTTTTGGGGATATCCATGGCTCCGTCGGAATATTGTTTGAGCAGGCTTCTTCTAGAGCCCTTGAAACAGATACAAATCAAGGTCGTCTAACATACGCTTTTACGGTTAGAAACCATTTCATGGCGACACTGGGGACACTAGATGGTTTAGTAGATCTCCGAATGGATTTTTTGCGTTATCATCGCGATTTTTATGCATCATCATCTGATGCGGCGAAGAAAAATACTGTTAAAGGTTATTTAATTGATTTTAAAGAAAACAGAACACGTGCTCAGATGTTGGTGGAAAATCTTCAAAAACATAGAATACTTGCATTTGAGCTGAAAAAATCAATTAATGTTAATAAGATGAAATATATTCCTGGAGAAGCAATTATAATTCCGTCAGATCAACCCCAAACTCGTTTTTT
>JAYZKF010000093.1:0-6924 GCA_036163755.1 Fidelibacterota bacterium | reverse complement strand
ACATTGGCTAAAGAACGGTTCATGCCTTTGCACATAATGTTAGTTAATATGAGACCGGAAGCGCCTACTAGAGCTCCAGAAATAATTAAGCCATTATTCATCAGTACAAAACCTGTCGCAGATGCAGCAATGCCAGAATAAGAGTTTAATAATGAAATGACAACTGGCATGTCTGCTCCACCAATTGGTATTGTAAGAGTGATTCCCAATAAAAGAGCTAAAACAATAACACCATAGAACAAATCTAGTTCTTGATTGAAACCAGTAGTGATTAAGACACTTATAAAAAGTAATGCTATAACTAAGAGCCCATTAATGATTTGTTGACCTGAAAAAACTATTGGTTTACCACTAACAAATCCTTGGAGTTTTCCAAAAGCTATGAAGCTACCAGAAAAAGTAAGAGTACCAATAAAAACAGATAAAATAATTGTAACTGACATGAATGTGGTGAATTCTGTAGTGTTGTCATACTTATTAAGGAATTCTGCAGCAGCTACAAGAGCAGATGCTCCTCCACCAAATCCATTAAAAATAGCAACCATTTGAGGCATTTGCGTCATCTGGACACGTATTGCAAAAGTTGCTCCAATGATAGAACCAATAATCATGCCAATAGCAATAAGCTTAAAATCCAATAACTCAAATGATAAAACTGTCGCTACAATAGCAATAAGCATACCAATTGATGCAATTGTATTACCGCTTTGAGCTGATTTGGGTGAGCTTAACCTTTTAATGCCTATTATAAATAGGATTGCAGCAGCTACATATGCGAGGTTTGTATATTCCAAGATTCTACTTTCTCTTGAACATTTTTAACATTCGATTAGTAACCATAAAGCCACCAACGCAATTAATTGTAGCAAATATTACTGCAATTAATCCAAGCCATGTTCCTAATTCTCCACCGACTTTGGTAGCAATAATAGCACCAACTATAGCAATTCCTGAAATAGCGTTAGATCCAGACATAAGAGGAGTATGCAATGTAGGTGGGACCTTGGTTATAATTTCATTTCCAACAAAAATTGCTAGAATAAATACCGTTAGAATATTGACCATATCCATCTATAATTCCTTAATTGTTTGATGCCAATTCATTAGTAGGTTGATGAGTAATCTCACCTTTATGTGTATACATTGCACCAGAAATAATTTCATCATTAAGATCTAAATTTAATTCACCTTCTTTAACCATATAATTAACAAATGATGATATATTTTTTGCGTATAATTGAGAAGCATGAACTGACATTGTTGCGGGAAAATTAGAGGTGCCATCTATAATGACTCCATTATGATCAACGATCTCATCTTTTTTAGTTAGTTCGCAATTCCCCCCATTTTCAGAAGCTAAATCCATAATTACTGAGCCTTCTTTCATATCTTCAACCATATCTTTTTTAATCAATAATGGAGCAGGCTTTCCAGGAATTAATGCTGTAGTTATTACTAAATCAGATTTTGAAATACGTTCTTTAATTTTTAATTCTTGCTGTTTTTTATAATCATCGGAGGTTTCTTTCGCGTAGCCACCTTCACCAACGCCTTCATTATTATTTGATTCAACTTCAACGAACTTTGCGCCCAAGGATTCAACTTGTTCTTTTACTTCTGGGCGAACATCAAATGCTTCAACTTGAGCACCTAATCTATTTGCGGTTGCAATCGCTTGAAGACCTGCTACCCCTGCACCAATTATTAAAACTTTAGCTGGGGCGATGGTTCCTGCTGCAGTCATAAGTAGAGGCATATAAACTGCCAAATGTGAAGCACCTACAATTACAGATTTATATCCTGCAATATTTGCTTGAGAGCTTAAAGCATCCATACTCTGAGCTAAGGTTGTTCTCGGAATTAAATCCATAGAAAATCCAGTAACTTTTTTTTCACTTAATTTTTTAATTAGCTCTATTTCTTTTGTTGTCTGGATTAGTGAAATATAAACGCAACCTTCGTTTAATAAATCTACTTCATCTAAACTAAGAGGGGTCACTTTCAAAACAATGTCAGCATCTTTAATTGTAGAAGCAGTATCAGGCATTATTTCCGCCCCTAAATCTTGGTATTCTTGATCTGAATGAAAAGAAGAGTTGCCTGAGCCAGATTGGACCCTTAGCTGTAAACCATTGTCAATTAATTCCTTAACAGTTTTAGGAGTAGCTGCAACACGGGTTTCACCCTGAGTTTTTTCTTTTAAAATGGCCGCAATCATTTAAGTTATCCTATAATAGGTTTACAACAGCACGCGAATTTAGAACATTATTTGCCAACATATCTAAAATTCATTTCAGGATTTTTACTATTACTAATCAATAGTAATTTTAGAGATGCTAACTCGTAAAATAGCTTATTTATGTATATTGATTCTTTCAGCGTGTGCGCCTCCTGCTATACGTGTGATTGACCGTTTTCCGAATAATGAGAAAAAGACTGTAGAATGGGTTAAAGAAAGAGGGACCTCTGCAATAGTTATAAAACGAGTTGTTTTTTACAATAATGGACAAACTTTTTCTGAAGTTGCTTTTTCAAATGGAAGAATGCATGGAGATTTCATTCAATACCATCCAAATGGGAAAATTGTAACAAAAGGTGAATATCTTTCAGGGAAAAAAACAGGTAAATGGGTTTGGTATGATGACATTGGCAATGTCGATTCGGTATATACCTATAAGATTGGATTATTTAATGGTAAAAGTGAAATCTATAATAATGAAGAATTAATTGTTCGTCAAAATTATGTTAATGGCAAGCTTAACGGGAAGTTTGTTGAGTATTACCCAAATCGCAAAAAAAAGGTGACTGGTTCATATTTAGATGATATTCCTCATGATGAATGGATATGGAGATTAGAAGATGGATCAAAAGCAAGATTGATGACTTATAATCGTGGCATTAAATCAGGTCGATTAAATGTTTGGAATAATTCTGAACTAACTCTTTCAGGATCATTCAAAGAAGACCTTCAAGATGGAGAATGGAAATGGTACCGCTCAAAAGATCATCTAGATTCTTTAGTTACATATAATAATGGAGTTTTAGATGGTTCATATAAAAAATGGCACGATAATGGAAGTAAGTCCGTAATAGGTGAATATCTATCCGGTAACCCAAACGGTCAATGGGAATGGTGGTCTGAGGATGATCAATTGGATTCAATTAAAACTTTCTCTAACGGACTATTGAATGGTCCTTTAATGATTTATTATGATAATGGGGAATTAAAGCGATCTGCTAATTATAGTTTTGACAAGCTTAATGGAGAATTATTGACATATTATGAATCCGGACAGCTAAAAAATACAACCTCATATCAATCTGGTGATAAAATGGGAAATTATGAGATTTGGGCACCAAATGGTAATAAAGAAGAGACAGGAAGTTATTTATCAAATCAGTTACACGGTCAAATGAAAAGATGGTTTTCAAATGGATCACCTGCATCCCTATTTACTTATAAGGATGGAATGTTGAACGGACTTATGCAAACATATTCATTGTCCAATGTGCTCAAACGTGAATCATACTATAATAAGAATAATGAAATTGCAAGATTTGAATATCATGACAACGGTCGCTTTAAAAGGATTCTAAGTATGGATGGGGGGCTAACTCTTTATGAGCGAAAGTGGAATTTCAACGGTTTAGAAGAAACTGAAGAATTATTTATAACGGGTACTCGGATTGATAGTGATTATTTTTTATCAGGGGATTTAAAATATGAATGTATATATAAAGGTGAAAAGAAACATGGTATGGAATGGTGGTTTGACGATCAAAAAAATCCAACAAAAATAAATTTATTTGTTGATGGACGCAAGATTGTGACTCATGAAATAAGTTATGAAACGAATGAATAAACAATTTCAATAATCGTAATTTCAGATATATGAATCAACAAATTATAGATTACTTTATATTATACGCCATTCCTTTAACCACTGTTGGCTTAGGATTGGTTATGGGTTGGATTTTCAAAAGATTTATTCATCATAGAATAAAAAAATTAACAGAAAAGACAGAGTGGAAAGGTGATGATGTTTTTTTTGAAGCGATTGAGTCTCATATTGTTCTTTGGTTTTTTTTGGTAGCACTAAATATTGCATCAACTGATATCCCATTTTTAAATACAGATTATCAGAGTTACCTAAGTAAGATAATTATTTCCATACTAATTTTATCAATTACTTTGGCAGCATCTAAGGTTGGAGTTGGTTTATTAAACTATTGGGCTGAAAAACAGGGAACAAACCTTCCGTCAACGACAATTTTTGTTAATTTAGCGCGTATTGTAATTGTTTCAGTAGGTGTATTAGTTATTCTTCAATCACTTGGTATTTCAATTACACCTTTACTTACTGCATTGGGAGTTGGTGGACTTGCAGTCTCTCTTGCATTGAAAGATACTTTGTCTGACTTTTTTGCTGGATTACATATTTTGTTATCACAGAAAGTTAAACCTGGAGATTTTGTTGAACTTGATACAGGTTATATGGGATATATACAAAATATTACTTGGAGACATACAACATTAATGGAAAGAACAAATAATGTAGTCACTGTTCCGAACGCAAAAATTTCTGCAGCGATAGTAAAAAACTACGATAAAGGTGACCCGAGTTTTTCAATTCGTGTCCCAGTTGGAGTTTCATATGATAGTGACTTAGATCATGTTGTTAAGGTTACTGAAGAAGTTGCTATTGGTGTAGTGAATGATGTTGAAGGCGCAAAAAAGGACTCCTCACCGGTTGTCCGTTGTTTTCAGTTTGGACCCTCTAGTGTCGATTTAAAAGTATATTTTAGCGGAGAGAAATACGGTGATCAGCATCCTATCATAGATGAGTTTGTTAGAAGATTACACAAGCGTTATCAATTAGAAAATATTGAAATACCATTCCCAATTCGAACTCTAATACATAAGAACGAATTACCTTGAAAAGTTGGATTGTTCTTGGAGCATTTTTAGCAGCTCTTGCGGTTATATTAGGTGCTTTTGGTTCACATTTACTTAAAATCAGATTGTCATCTGAAGATTTATCAATTTTTGAAACTGGTGTACGTTATCATATGTATCATGCGTTGGGACTTGCAATGATAGGAATTTTAGGTTTTAACTACTCTTCAAATATAATTCAACTTCCTGCAATATTATTTTTAATAGGTATTATTATTTTTTCTGGAACATTGTATCTAATCCCATTAACAGGATTGCGTTGGCTAGGAGCAATAACTCCCATTGGTGGAACTGCGCTCATCGTAGGGTGGATTGCATTGGTTTATAATATTATTAAATCTTAATTCATGTCAAATTCTAGAAGAGTCCTCGGTATTTTTGATGCAACCTCAATGGTAACTGGGAACATGATCGGTTCTGGAATTTTTTTATTAGTTGGTTTTGCTGCGCAACCTGTTACAAGTGATTTTTCTTTAATATTAGCATGGATAGGTGGAGGATTAATGGCACTTATGGGGGCTTTTTGCATAGCAGAGCTTTCAACACGATTTCCTCAGACAGGAGGGGACTTCATTTATCTCCATAAAGTTTATGGCCCATTTCCATCTTTTTTGTATGGCTGGATGAGCTTGGTAATCTTTCAGACGGGCGCTACTGCAGTATTGGCCTTATTTTCTGCTAAGTATACTTTGCAATTTCTACCCCAGTTGCAGTTTTTGTCTGTATCAGGATTAGCTTCCCTTATTTTAATATTTCTTACGGCTATTCACTGTTTTAAAGTTCAAGTAGGTTCTCGTTTTCAATCAATTCTTACTATAATTAAAGTAGTGGGAATCTTTTTAATGGTAGGTCTTCTTTTTCAATTAAAGCCAATTGAAGCATTTCAGTCATATTCAAATAATTCAGCCGATAATCCATATATTGGTTTTTCAAGAGCATTGACACCAATATTTTTTGCTTATACCGGGTGGAATTGCGCAGGATATATAGCCGGTGAAATTTCGAACCCAAGAAGAACCTTACCTTTTGCATTGATTGGTGGAACTTTGATTACCATGATTATTTATGCAATTGTGAATTATTCATTTATTCAATCTATTGGACTTGAAAGTATGAAAGGACAAGAAATGGTACCATTGCTAGCGCTTAATGCTGTTGGCGCATCCCATTGGTCTGGTTTTTTATCTTTACTCATATTGATCAGCGTTATGAGCTCCCTTTCTATACATATTCAAACAGCTGCCGCTAGAGTTATACAGGCAATGGGTCAACAAGGTATATTCTTTAAATTTACCGGAAAAATAAATCCTCGTTTTTATACTCCAATTAATGCTTTAACCGTACAGGCTATTTGGACAATTGGCCTCATGTTCTTATTGAATATTGAAAATTTAGTAGATTCTACAACTGTAGTAATGATTATGTTTTCGGCCTTATCTATTTCTACATTATTTAAAGTTGAAAGGAAGAAGAATGATTCGAAAATTTTCACTATACCTTTCTATCCCCTTATTCCCCTAGCATATATTTTGAGTGCTGTTTTTATTTGTTGGGGAGTGATTCAGTTTCATTTGAGCCAAAACAGCTACCTACCTTTCTGGGGCTTATTCTTTTTAATAGCAGGATCATTAATCTACTTTTCTTGGAAAAATTATTTTTTGAATGAATAGAATTTCAAAACAAGCTTCAAAATCAAATGGTAATAATTTGCTGGACTGGGCTGAGGATAGAATGCCAATTGTGCAAAGTATTGCAAAACGTTTTGTAGAACAAAAACCTTTAAAAGGTATAAAAATTGGTGTGGCATTACACCTTGAGAAGAAAACGGGTGTTTTACTTCGCACCTTACAAAAAGGTGGAGCTGAAGTTTCAGCCTCCTCATGCAACCCGCTAACTACTGATGACGATATTTCTGCAGCGCTATCTGAAGAAATGGATATTCATGCATGGGCGAATCAAACCAATGA
>JAYZKF010000092.1:0-18439 GCA_036163755.1 Fidelibacterota bacterium | reverse complement strand
GAAAGAAATTTGGAAAAGATATTCAAAAAGTTGCCTCAAGCATATTCTTAATTACTCGAATTTTAGCTGATGGTGTTCGTTTTCTTGCAACTGCTGTAATTGTTCAATTAATTACTGGATGGTCATTACCATTTTCTGTATTAATTATCGGTTTAGTTACACTGATTTATACATTAAATGGAGGAATAAGGACAGTAGTGTGGATAGATAGTGTACAGTTTATATTATATCTTGTTGGTGGCGTTCTGTCAATTATTTTCATTTTAAATTATTTAAATCAACCAATGACATCACTGATCCTACAGTTATCCGAAGGATCAAAACTTTCAATATTTAATTTTGATGGTAATATGTTCAAAGATCCCTTCTTTGCGTTCAGTGCAATCATTGGTGGAATCTTACTGTCATTTTCATCTCATGGAGTTGATTATATGATGGTACAGCGAGTATTGGGAACAAAAAATATAAAATCTGCACAAAAAGCAATGATTGGAAGTGGCATTGTGGTTTTTGTTCAATTTTTAATTTTTCTTATTGCAGGTTCTTTAATTTATATATTGATGGAAGGTGCGAAGTTAGATAATGATAGAGAGTTCACAACTTTTATCATTAACTACTTGCCAATCGGAATAAAAGGTATTCTTCTTGCTGGTGTATTATCTGCTGCAATGTCAACTTTAAGCTCTTCAATTAATTCTTTATCATCATCAATAATAACTGATTGGATGGGGGGTAATAAATCAATAAAGGAATCTCAGTTAGTAGGCTTTTTTTTTGGATTAGGCTTAATAATAATAGCTTTATTATTTGATGAAAGTGATTCTGCTATTGTTATAGTTGGTCTTCAAATTGCGTCGTTTACATATGGAGGATTACTTGGATTGTTTTTGTTAAGCCGTTTTAATACTAATTTTCACAATAGTAGTCTTATTTGTGGGTTGCTATTTAGTTTTCTTATAGTTTTTTATTTAAAATATATAGAATTGCCTTGGACTTGGTTTATTGCGTTTTCAGTAAGTGCAAATATATTTATAACTATTTTATGCGAAAGTACTATTCGAAATGTCAAACGTTGAAAAAGTTTTTTTAGATAAAATTGATTTTAAAACTCATTCAACTAATATATCATATATCGTTGTTGATAATTTCCCAGAACTTGGATTACTAGCATCTCTCAGATTTTTGGAGTGGGTAGAAAAGAATCCTGAAGGCATTGTCAGTTTACCTACAGGAAAAACTCCGGAATATTTTATTAAATGGACCGAAAAAATATTAAATGGGTGGGAAAATAAATCTATAGAGAAAATTCGAAAAGATCATGGATTAGTAATAAATAAAAAACCATCATTTAAAGGGCTTGGCTTTGTCCAAATTGATGAGTTTTATCCTATAGATTCAACTCAGCACAATAGTTTTTATAACTATGTTAACAAGTATTACATAAATGGCTTTGGTTTTGATCACAAGAAAGGTCTTTTTATTGATTGCAATTCTTTACCTACTGTAAATCAAAAGCCACTTAATGAAATTTTTCCTGATAAAAATGTTGATTTAGATCTGCGCTTTAAAGATCCTACCTCAAAATTAGAAGAAGACCAGAAGAAAACATTATTGTTGGTAGATCAATGGTGCTCACAATATGAAAAAACTATTTTAGATAAAGGAGGTATAGGTTTCTTTTTAGGAGGTATAGGACCAGATGGTCACATAGCATTTAATGTTTCAGGATCAGATCATCATTCAACAACCCGATTATTAAGAACCAACTTTGAGACACAAGCGGCAGCAGCAACTGATTTAGGAGGAATTGAAATATCGAGGAATCGATTGGTTATTACAATAGGGTTATCAACTATTACTTCAAATACAGATGTAACAGCAGTAATAATTGCTGCAGGTGAATCAAAAGCAAAAATTATTAAGGATGCAATTGAGAATGATCCAGATATTACATATCCAGCTTCAGCATTACAAAAATTAAAAGGTAGTCGATTTTATTTAACTAAAGGGGCGGCATCAATGCTTAGTGATGTTATTCTACATAATCTTAATAATTATCCTTGGACAAATAAAAAAAAGCAACGTGCAGTAGTTAATTTAATTCAAAAGTTAAACAAATTTGGTAACAGATTAACAAATCAAGATCTAAAAAACGATTCAATGACAAAGTTAATTCCAAATATTGGTATAGAAACTGCAAATACTGTTTTTAATGATTTAAAAAAGAAGATTGATAAAGGGATCTCAAATCTTGAAGGGGAGGTTTTTTATCATACTGGACCACATCATGATGATATTATGCTTGGATATTTACCATATATTATTCATTTGATCCGATCGCCAAAAAATAAACATTATTTTAGCAATATGACTTCGGGGTTCACATCAGTAGCAAATTCATATTTACTTAAAGTATTAGAAAAGACTTTATCATTGATAAAGTCAGGCCAAATTCAGATGATTAATTATCCAGATTTCTTCCGAAAGGGTTATATGCGTAAAAAAGATAAAGATGTATATCATTATCTAGATCGAATTGCTAGTAATAATAAAGATGGACAGGAAAGAGGACTAAGCCATAGGATCGTTCGAGCATTAGTGGAAATAGAAAATATTAAATCTGAAAAAGAATTGATAAGTAAGATAAAGAATATTATAAAATATCTTAGCGCCTGCTATGATGGTGAAATTAATACTGAGAAAGTTCAAAAGTTAAAAAGTAGGATAAGAGAATTCGAAGAGGAATTAGTATGGGCACATTACGGAGTTCGTGTTAAAGATATTAATCATATGAGATTAGGTTTTTATTCAGGAGATATTTTTTCACAGAATCCTCAAAGAAAGCGCGATGTGGATCCAATATTGCAGCAATTAATAGATTTGGATCCATCAATTATTTCAGTAGCACTTGATCCGGAGGGGAGTGGACCTGATACACATTATAAAGTTTTACAAGCAATTGCAGAAGCAGTTCGGCTATGGGGTGAAGAAAAAGATTTATCAAAGGTTAAATTCTGGGGATATAGAAATGTATGGTATCGTTTTGATTGTGCTGAAGCAGATATCATTGTACCTGTGTCTTTAAACTCGATGGCTATGTTAAAAGATACTTTCATGAATTGTTACTTGAGTCAAAAAAAAGCATCTTTCCCTTCTTATGAGCTAGATGGGCCATTTTGTGATCTAGTTCAAAAAATTTGGGTAGAACAACATCAATTATTGGAATTAGTATTGGGTCGTGATTTTTGGTATCAAAACGAACATCCTAGACTTAGGGCAACACATGGACTATTGTTTATTAAAGAAATGAATAGTGAAGATTTTTTAGGTCAGGCAAGAAAACTGGAAAAGTCAATTCAAGGAAAAATGTTTATTTAGCTTTTCTATAATTTGTATTCATTCTATCTAATCGTAAATAATGCCATTCCATTCTTTTATTAAAACTTCCAAAATTTAGTAGATGTCGTGGTGACCAAAGAACTTCAGCCATAGCGCTCATTCTTGGTAGTGCCATATACTCTGCTTTTTCATCAGTAGAAATATATTCTGTCCAAAGATTTCCCTGCCCTCCTAATATTAAATGGACTTTATCTTCATCAATTTCTTCAGGAACTGGTTCAAACTGATAAACTTTTTCTAATGGTAAATATCCTCCAATTGCTAGTGGCTCGTTATCTATATCTCTCGATTGATAGTAATCAAAATATGCATGAGAAGTTGGTGACATAATCACTTCATGTCCTGCATTTGCTGCAGATATACCACCTTCCATTCCACGCCAAGATTGTACAATTGCTCCTGGTGCTAATCCCCCTTCCAGGATTTCATCCCAACCTATTAGACGCTTGCCTAAATTATTTAAAATTCCCTCTATTCTCTTTATAAAATAACTTTGTAATTCATTTTCATTTGATAATCGTTCTTTCCTCATTCTATCCTGATCTAGATCGTGATTTTTCCAACTATCCTTTGGACACTCATCCCCACCAATATGTATATATTCACCTGGAAAAATCTCTGATACTTCTGTTAAGACTGTTTCAAGGAATTCAAAAGTAGACTCCTTTCCTGCACAGAAAACCTCTTTATGAACTCCCCAAAGCTTTGCTACGGTATGAGGCCCTTCTGTACAAGATAATTCAGGATAAGCAGCAAGAGCTGCTCTAGAGTGACCAGGCATTTCTATTTCAGGCACTACTGTTATATATCTTTTTTTTGCATAATCAACGATATCTTTCATTTCATCTTTTGTATAATAACCACCGTATTTTTTACCATCATATTCCCTAGGTTCATCTCTATAATGACCAATCAAACTTTCATCACGATAAGCACTAATTTCTGTTAGTTTTGGGTATGATTCAATTTCAACACGCCAGCCTTGATCCTCAGTCAGATGCCAATGGAAGATATTCATTTTATGCATTGCTATATAATCAATATATTTTTTTACAAATGATATATCAAAAAAATGTCTTCCAACATCTAAATGCATTCCTCTCCATTTAAATCTTGGTTCATCAATAATGTTCATATTTAATATTTCTATACCCTTATTGGACTTTTGACCAGAGTCAAGAATTTGATTCAGTGTTTGTATACCATAAAAAATTCCATTTGGTGAATTTGCTAAAATATTAATCGTGTCATTATAAATATTTAGCGTATATCCTCCAGCTCTTAGACTGTCATCAGATCTTATAATTAATGAAATAACTTTATCAGCATCATCATTCAATTTTACCTTATGATCTTTATTAAGGTGTTTTGTTAAAACCTTTTTAAGATTATCAAGGTCTATGTGGGCTCCATTATGTTTAATTGTCCAATCATCATCTAATATGGTCTTACCAGAAACACGCTCGATATAAGTTGGTTGAGGAATAAGACCAAGCTCCTCATGATTAACATTTGAAATACATCCAAAAAAAACAAAAGATAAAGTTGATGAAAATATTACGTTCTTCATTTTTTTTCTCTCATATAGTTCTAGAGTGATATCATTTGCCCGAACTCAGCAATCTTAAATCCTGAATCCAAAATATTTTTTTGCGCATTCGAATCTTGAATCAACGCAGGGTTAGTATGATTCATATGAATGAAAAAAATATCAGAAAGATCTGATATTGATTTCATTAGGTCTATTGTCTCTATAATAAATGGGTGAGGTATCTCAGACATATCTCTTCCGGGAATTTCTCCATTTTGATAAAATGAACCATCTAGTAATGCTACGTCATTAGTAGATACAATTTTTAAAATGTCTTTATCAAATTTATCCCATTTATCAATATCCGGAATAAAAATAATTGATTTATTTGGGCCTTCAATTTTAAACCCCACGGTTTCAGAAAACTCATCTCTATGAGGGACTAAAAAAGGCGTTAATGAAATTCTTTTATTTAGTTTAACGGTCTTTTCATCATTTAATTTTTTTATCAAAATATTTTTTAATGAAACTAGTTGGCTCCATGGACCATTTTGTTTCAGATATTTACTCATTTTTGGCATAGCATATACCGGTACAGATTTTGCGCCTATTACTTCTCGTCCAAGATGCATCAATCCTGTATAATGACCAATATGAGCGTGACTAAGAATTATTCCCTTTAGACGTTTTATATTATTATCAGTAAGAAATTTAAATTGTTTAGGAAAATCAGGTGTTGCATCAATAAGCCACGTTTCATTTGAATTTGGATCCACAATACCTAGGCTTGAAACCATAAGATGTTTTTTTGGATCTGACCATCGATTTATGCAACAACTTTTTGAACATCCAGCATGAGGTACTCCACCATCCTGTGCAATTCCTAAAATAACTATATATGGATCTTTATAGTTTGGTTTGGAACATGCTGACATTAATAAAACAAAAAATAAAATTGATAATAATTTGTTCATTTATTCTCCGCTAGGGTATTTATAATTTGATCCTGCAATTTTTTGTATTGTTCAGATGAACCTTCAAAACCATTCATAAAAATAGAAAAAATAATAGGATTCGACTTATCATTTATAATATATCCTGAAATAGTAGTTACGGCTGCTAATGAGCCCGATTTTATATATGTGTTTGATGGAAGATCTCTATCTTTTACCGTTCCATTTTCTCCACCATTTGGTAATGACAGCAAAAAAATATCTTTTATTGATTGATTATTATATGCCCAACTTAAAATTTTAATCATATGGTTAGGGCTAGAATAATTATACCTAGAAACTCCAGAGCCATCTTTTATGGAAAAGGATGTTGAATCAAGCTCAACTTCATTATGTAAAAATTCTCTAGTTCGAATAAGTCCATCTTCCCAATTTCCTTGTGATTTATTATTCTCATAACCAATGGTTTTAATTAGTAATTCAGCAGTTAAATTGTCACTTTCAACCATCAGGTTTTTTAGTGTATGTCGCAAATCTTTTGATTTATGTATTGCAATCATTTTTGATGAATTTGGTTTTATACCTTTTTGTATTTGTGTGATATTTACTCCATAATTATCCAACATTTTTTTAAATAAATATCCAGTGTATTTAGTAGGATCGTGAATGTTTCTATATATTGTATCTGTTGATGTAGTATCTAAAATATTTCCTGAAATAGTAA
Source organism: Fidelibacterota bacterium (assembly GCA_036163755.1). Taxonomy (GTDB): domain Bacteria; phylum Fidelibacterota; class Marinisomatia; order Marinisomatales; family TCS55. Next base: position 11,832 of record JAYZKF010000092.1, on the reverse strand, counting down.
ATACATTTGTTTTGCCTTCCCAATCACGTTCTATCTTAAACTCTTGAAAATTAATGGTATCACTTACTGTGACTGAATTATTAATGATCGAATAATAATTGGATTCAGGATAACTGGAGATTTCAGCAGGTTTTCCCACCTTGCCTGGATCTATAATAAAATCTACACAATTATCATTTACAGAGAGACCGCTTATTTGTGCGGCATACCACCATGACCCTTCATCCCACATCCATCCTTCGCCATATGTTTTATGATCGAAAATTGAATCATCTAATACTAAGATTCTATTCCCAGAAATTTTTGTTGAAATTACAGACGCTAATGAATCTAATTCATCAACGGAAAGATCTGGGTCGCCACCTCCAACAAGGTAAAGATATTTTTCATCAGTATATATTTTTGTACTAAAAGTATAATTTGTATCCAAAAGTGCAAGTGCTGATAGGCAAGTATAGATTTTATTGTTGCTTGCTGGGTTAAATAAGGCATCACTGTTAAGATCTAAAAGCACTTCACCAGTTCTTAATGATATTGCTTTAATTCCTAAGTTTGTTGAGAGATTTGAAGCATTAATTAGAGAATTAATTTTGTTCTTTAATGATCCTTCAGTTTTATAAATATTGGGTGTTTGGGAACAGCTAGAGAAAAAAAATAAGAAAATAATAATCCAAAAATTAATCATATAACTGATATTTTTTTGATGCATCAACAAATCTATCTATTGATTTATGAAAAACTCGATTTGAATGAAGTGAATCTAGAAGATTCACTTGACCCCACAATTGTTTCATACGCGATTTATTTATCTCAAAGCTATTTGGATATTCTTTTGATATTATTGATAAAATACTTAGCGCCGTACTCACACTGTTATAATCATTTCTATTTGTAATAATAATCTCTATTCCATTACATACTTGATTTTCATACTTGGGATTATTCGCCACGCCCTTAATTTCAATTGGGATATATGAGATTGGTTTAAATACCACACCGGCAAGATTTAGATTGTTTAATTCTATAGATAGTTTTTGTTTATTAATCCAAGGGGCGCCAAAACGTTTAAATGGTTTGGTGCTCCCCCGACCCTCACTGATATTTGTGGCTTCAAATAAACACATTCCAGGATATACAATGGCTGTTTCTAGATCAGGAATATTTGGTGATGGGCTTATCCAATTTGTATTGATTTCATTCATCCAATAGTTACGTTGCCAGCCAAGCATTGGAACAATAATTAATTCTGGTGTCGCTTCTATCCATTTTTCACCAATTATCATTTTGGCCAGTTCACCAATAGTAAGTCCATATCTAATAGGTATAGGGTAATATCCAACATCTGATCGATTATTTAAATCTAAGATAGGACCTTCAACTTTAATCCCGGTAATTGGATTAGGTCGATCTAAAACCATTATTGGTATTCCTTGATTAGATGCAACTTCCATAACTTGGCCTAAAGTGGTTATATAGGTATAATATCTTGCTCCAACATCTTGAATGTCATAAATAATAACATCCACGCCTTCTAAGTGTTCTTTTTTGGGTTTTCTAGCACTTCCATATAAACTAACAATATGGGGCAGGGTATTTATTTGCCCATTATAATTAATTTTTTCTCCATCGGCAGCTTCACCAAAAAGGCCATGTTCAGGAGAAAATATTATTTTTAATTTTACATCTTTTAGCGCCATTAATCTTTTATAATTCGGGACTCCATTATTATCGAGACCAGAATGATTTGTTACTAAAGCAATAGACTTATTCTTAATAAGATCCAATTTTTCTTCAAGTAAAATATCCAATCCTGTGCGAACCTGAGATAGATTATTCCTTGTTTTAGAAAGATTGTTTTCTGAATCCACTTGGTGGATTGATTTTGGCTGAGGAGCACATGCCGTTATGACAAGTGAACTTAAAAAAAACAACTTCTTCATTATTTAAGAAGAGTAAACCTTTTGGTAACAAGTTGGTTGCCCTGAGATAATTTAGCTATATAAATACCAGAGGGCGCTTCGGTTCCGTTTTTTAATGTTCCAGTCCAATTAAATTTTTGACTTCTAGTTGGTAATGACTGAACAGACATTTTAAATAATTCTCGACCTAAAATATCAGTAATTGTTAGATACGCAATTGGGGTATCCCTAATTATTTGAAATTCTATTGAAATTGATTTGTTCGATGGGTTTGGATAAAGAGCTGTAATACGTGGCTTATCAGGAATTACTAGATTTTCTTGTTCTATAGATGTAAACGGGCCATCCAAAAAATTCATCACTCTTTTCATGATTTCATTTCTTTTATTATCAGGGTAAATACTCTCAAAACCCACAGTAAGGTATACTAATCCACCAGAAAGTGGACTGCCAGCAAATCCTCCTCTATAAGATATCCCTGCTCCTCCGCTAGAATCATAATTAACTCCTTCAAATTTTAAATTGATTTCTGCATTTGGAATTGGCTTTATACCATCAGGCCAATCGACATCATAGCTACCTTGTGAGCCATCATCAAAAGATAAATTAATTCCGTCAAATAATGTACCTTCAATCCCATAGGCATTATAGTTATTCTGTCTTCCTCCGGCCGCATCTGATTTGTAATCTGCCAATAAGAATTTTTCATAAAAAAGTTTATCTTTTTCGTCTCCTTTTTCTGAAAGGTCGTAACCAATTTCTGAGCCAGAGATAAATAATTTTCCTCCATCCATAAGAAATTCTTGGATCAATGATTGTTCAATTTTATTAAAAGAGGAAGTCGCAGTTCCTTCTTCACCAAGTATCCAATCCACAATCTGATAATCAGTTAATTTAATAAATCTATTAATAATTGCTTCGTTAGAAGCGGAATCAAAAAGATAATTGTTGTTATGTAGTGCACTTCCATGTTCTTTGATAAAATCAAAAGTATTATTTGTTCCAATGATTCTATCAAAGCCATTTACAATTAGTACTTTAGGTGAGTTAGCGGAGGGTATAGCGCCTAATACTTCAGTGGATTTGCTTGATCCATAGGAATTGATTGCTTTGACTTTTAAATAGTATGGTTCATTTTCTTGAAGATTGTCTAATAAAATAGGTGATGAAGAAAATTTGCCTAGACTTTCGATTTTATTCGAATTAGTATACACACGCAGTACTTCAAATAAAGTAGCTGTATCAGAGCCTGAGAATTCAATTGATACTTGATTATTTCCTAAGTTGACAACATTATAATTTGTAGGCGTTGAAGGTGCTGATTTAGCTCCCATTTTTTCACTAAGAGCATTCCATAATTCATCATATCCATCATCATAACCAAGGGCCCAAATTCCAACCCCACCTAATTTTTTTGAAATTGCAAAATCATATTTTTTTGAAAGTGATAAGCTATCATCATACCATGTTTGGAACCATGTTGGGTTCTCATATTTATACCAAGGAGTTTGGGATTCAGAATCCAAAAGTTTACCGTAGGATAAAGCTTTTGATTCTGCAACCGAGAAAATCGCAGCTGTCCCATTTCCAGTTGTGTTAGCACCTTTATCCCCTGAGCTCGATGGCCATTCATATCCATAATAGGGATTCCCTAAAATAAGTTTATCGTAATTATTGTTAGTTACAGATAAATAAGTATTTATTGTATTTGTTATATTGTATGAACCGCCAGATAAAGGCGCCACTGGTCCGGTTGTTGTGCTCCCTTTCCAATGGTAATCATAACCCATGATAAATAAGCCGTCACTTTCATTGGCTAATGCATTAAAATCCCATGCATTGCTCCAATCGACTGCAGGAGTTGCTAGCGTTACTTGAGCCTTTGGGATGGAGTCTCTAAGGGCAGTTCGTAGATCTTTTACAAAAGATACCAAGTTGCTTTTTTGAGTGGCAGGAAATGATTCAAAGTCAATATTAACTCCATCTGCGCCTGCTCTAACAACTTCATATAACAAATTCTTGATTAAACGATCACGGTAACTATTATGACTAAGTAATGTTTCTATATCTGATTTATCAAATAGCGTAACAGTTAAAACAACTTCGACACCATTTGCATGAGCTTTATTTATTAGATCAGTTGCTGGCCACCCATGAAGATTTGTTAAATCTCCAGTGCTATTGGTCTCTGCAGAAAAATAGGCGATCGTAGTTAATAGGTCATAATTATAGGATTGCCATTTAGTTCCTTGCCAATAAGGATGATACCCAAACACTTTTTTTGATGGTCCATCTTTTCGTTCTTGGATAGGGGCTGCAGGACCTAAATAAGGTTTAAATAAGGGCTCAAGATAATTCTCTTTATTATAGTCTAACTCAATTTGGTGGATGCTTTTGAAATCTTGTTGGCCAAATACAAAAGATAGTAATAAGCTAATTATGAGAGGTTTATACATTACAATGGGTAAATAAATCGTTTATAGTTTCTCTTTTACGAATGAGTTTTACATTATCATTATTTAATAATACCTCAGCAGCTCTTGGTCTCGTATTAAAATTATTGGACATAGAATAACCATAGGCTCCTGAGTCCATAATTGTGATAAGATCACCCTCATTTACTTCTGGAAAAGATCTTTGGACTGCTATTCGATCAGTATTTTCGCAGATTTGCCCAGTAAAATCAAATGTATCTTTATCTAAGTCATGATTGTCAACTTTATATATCCGATGGTATGCACCATATAAAGCTGGTCTCATTAACGTTTCCATTCCTGCATCGATACCTATAAAATTTTTATAACTATTTTTTGTTCCAGTAACACTTGATAAAATAAAACCTGAATCTCCAATAATTGATTTTCCTGGTTCAATCCATAGCGAAGGTGCGTTTTCTTTATTAGGGAATGTATTATAATAGACCTCCGAAAGGGCTAGAAAAAGCTCATCAAAATTGATGGGTTTTTCTTCATCACGATAAGGTATCCCAAATCCCCCACCCATACTGATAAAATCAAAAGCTATATTAGTCTCAGATTCAATCAATTTTGTTTGATCCATAATTGCACTTAAGACTTCGATGAAATGGGCTTGATCTAAATTTCCTGAACCTACCATACATTGAATACCAAATTTATTTATTCCAGCTTTTTTTGCTTTTTTATATGCTTTAATAATTTTTTCAGCAGGAATTCCAAATTTTGCTTCTTTCCCAGCAGTAGTGATTTGAGAAAAGGTACCTTTTCCAAAACCTGGATTAAGCCTAAATGATATTCTTTCAGGGCATTTTATTCTCAATAATCTATCAAGTGAGGTCTCATCATCTAAATTTATATTACACCCTTTTTCAAGTGCTCGGATCAGATCACTTTCAGATTCATAATTTCCTGTATAGATGCAGTTGGATAGTGTCATTCCTGCTAATTCGGCAGCATATATATCACCTGGGCTTGAACAATCGCCTCCTATTTCAGGATATGCCTTAAGCATTGTTTTTAGTAGGTGAGGATTACTGTTTGATTTTATTGCATAACAAATGTGAGATTTATGAAAGTATTTTGAAAGCCCTTTTTCTAATACAAGAACATTATTTTTTATTCTTTCGGCATCATATATATATAGAGGAGTGCCGTATTCTTTAGCTAAGGATTTCATTAAATCCGAATTACTGATTAGTTGTTTTAGAGGATGCATTAATATTTATTAATGATATGGTTAAATTTAAAACTTATTCAACATCTGTAATAAGTTATTAGTAATATCATAAATCATTAATTTTCAAAGTGAAAAAAAGCTTATTTATCTCTTTATTTATATTTTTTGGATTAATTAACGGTTCAAATCTGTTAAGTCAATCAATATCAGTTAAGCAAATAACATCAGGTATTTCAAATAGCATTAATAATAACTCATCTATATTAATTACAGGTCTTATAGGATCAGGTATATCCACTCGGTATGATGATAGAATACAAGAATCATATCCTGGTAAAATTTTAAGTGAAAATCAAGCTAAATTAGGTGATTATTGGGGTATAGGAGGGCAATTTATTATTCTGGGGTCTCTAAAATTTGGAAGTAATGAGTTTAATTCAACTACTTCTGCAATTATTGGTAATGCGCTTTGTACTTATGGATTAAAATTTATTTCAGGTAGAATTAGACCCGATGGTTCCAATAGAAGGTCATTTCCTTCAGGTCATACATCTAGTAGTTTTCTTGCAGCAACAATTGCTCATGATTTATATGGTAGCAAAGTAAGTGTGCCAGCATATTTATTGGCTGGTTTGACAGGTGCAAGTCGAATCCATGATAATAAGCACTATCTAAGTGATGTTATTTTTGGTGCGAGTTTAGGAATAGCTCTAGGCAGGGGGTTTAGTCAAAATACTAATAATAAAATACTTCAAAAAATTGACGATGGCGGAATAAAAATTAAAATTAATAATTTTAACAAAGATCAACGAATTTATTTTTTCTGGTCATTATGAAAAACATATCATCAAAATCAACAGTACTAATCATTTGTTTATTTTATTTTATCATTTCAATATTTATTATAATAAATTTAATTAAGAGAGGTTGGTTAAGCTGATGTTCAATGCTCAAATATATGATAATAGGCGCAAAAAACTCGCAGAGGGAATCGATGATGGATTAATCTATTTAATGGGTAACTCTCAAGTGCCAATGAATTATCCTTCAAATTGGTTGCAATTTAGGCAAGATAGCAATTTCCTATATTATTCAGGGCTTGATCACCCCGATTTGAATCTTATAATTGATTCTAATTCAGGAGAATCAACTCTATTTGCTGATGATTTATCTGTCCAAGATATAGTCTGGGAAGGGGAACGTACTTCTGTTTCAAAAATGGCCGAAACCGCTGGAATCCAAAATATACTTCCTGAAAAAGAATTATCCTCCTATCTCTTAAATTCCAATTCAATTCATTACTTGCCAATGTATCGGCAAGATCAAGAGATGTTTCTGAAAACATTACTTAATGGTAATGAATCTGGCGCTTCAAAATCATTAATAATGAATGTTATAGCTCAGAGATCAATAAAAACCGAAGATGAGCTAAATGAGATAGAGTTAGCACTTGAAGTAACAGCCGAAATGCACAAATTAGCTATGCGCTATGCTAGAGATGGCATATCAGAACAAAAAATAGTTGGTAAAATTGAAGGTTATGCTTTGGAGAATGGTAGACGTCTCGCTTATCCGGTTATTTTTACTGTACACGGTGAAATATTGCACAATAATAATTATCAAAACATTATGAAATCTGGAGAGCTGGCATTAAATGATTCTGGAGCAGAGTCACCTCTACATTATGCAAGTGATATTACGAGAACATTCCCAGTTAGTGGAAAGTTTAATGATGTACAAAAAGATATATATAATCTTGTATGGAAGATGCAGGATGTGGCATTTAATCATTGTAAACCGGGTAACTCCTATAAAGAAGCCCATTTAGAGGCTTCTAAAATAGCAGTGGCAGGACTGCAAGGGATGGGTATTATGAAGGGCAATCCTGATGATGCAGTAGCAGCTGGTGCCCACGCGCTTTTTTTTCCACATGGCCTAGGGCACATGTTAGGTTTAGATGTCCATGATATGGAAGGGCTTGGAGAGGACCTTGTTGGATATAATGAAATAAATGATCGAAGCGAACAATTTGGATTAGCTTACTTAAGACTGGCAAAAGAATTAGCTAAAGGTTTTGTGCTCACAGTTGAGCCTGGGCTCTATTTCATTCCTCATCTAATTGATCAATGGAAAGCTGACAATAAACACAATGAATTTATTAATTATGATTCCTTAGACAGATTTGTTGATTTTGGCGGCATTCGAATTGAAGACAATATAGTGATTACTGAAGATGGATATCGTATTCTTGGACCACATATCCCTCGAACAGTTGAAGAGATTGAAGAAATTATGTCTTCTTAATTGAATTAACTATTTCAAAAAGTTAATCTTACTTAACTATAGTTAATTTTTGTTTTTATTAATTTTATATTCTTATCCGTGACAAGTGTTTTTGATACACCAGCCCCAAGTTTTTCGATTAAAGATGCTGAAAAAATCGCTTTAGATCATTTTGACATTAGTGGTTCTGCAGAAATATTAGTAAGTGATAGAGATCAAAATTTTCTAGTTAAATCAACCAATGAAACTTTTGTATTAAAAATCTCAAACTCTATGGAGCATTTTGATGTTTTAGATATGCAAAACAAAGCGATGCAACATATTCATCAAAATAACCCCGATATTGAATTGACTTTTCCAATAGTATCAAAAGCAGGAAAAAAAATTTTTCAGATTGAAAAAAATAAGATATTTTACCAAGTAAGATTATTAAAATATATTGAGGGAAAATTTCTAAATGAGTTAAAATATGATTCAAATTTGCTTTTTGATCTAGGAAAATTTTTAGCTTGTATTGACATAGCTTTAAATGGTTTTGACCATGTAGCTGCACATAGAGCCTTTGTTTGGAATGCCAGATGTACTAATGAATTATATGCTCAGATAGATCAAAATAAAACAGATCAAAAAATGATTAATCATTACCTAGATCTTTATAATAGTAATGTATTGATTAATGATCAGCATTTAGCAAAGTTGGTAATACACAATGATGGGAATGATCACAATATACTTGTAAACCCTAGTGGAAAAATTAATGGCATTATTGATTTTGGTGATATGATTTATTCTTATAGAGTTTTAGAGCCTGCGGTTTCGATGGCATATGTTGCTATTGAAAAGGAAAATCCTTTGCCACTAATCGGATCATTGTTAAAAGGATATAATAAAATAATACCGCTTAATATTTACGAGTTGAAATCAGTAGTATATCTTATGTGCTTAAGATTATGTATTTCAATTTCAATGTCAACTTATAGAAAAAAATTATTCCCTAAAAATAAATACCTTGTTATATCTGAGTCGAAAGCTCGAAAGTTTTTAATTAATATGTTGGACGATGATATTACTAGGTGGGAATCTGAATTAACAGAATATGTCTACTCCTAATCAAATTCAAGAATTAAGAAGGAAATATCTAAGTCCTTCATTGAGTTTATCATATGATGAACCAATTCATATTGTCAGGGGTGAAGGGCAATATTTGTATGATAAAGAAGGGAACAGATATTTAGATGCGGTAAATAATATTCAACATGTTGGACATTGCCATCCAAAAGTCGTTAATGCTGCAGAAAAACAGAACGCCCTTCTAAATACTAATACACGATATTTAGATGAAACTATAGTGCGCTATGCGAAATTATTAACGAATAAATTACCCAATGGTTTAGATGTTTGTTTTTTTACTAATTCAGGGAGTGAATCAAATGATCTTGCTCTAAGGATTGCAAGATGTATAACTGGATCAAAGGAAACAATTGTTCTTGATGGCGCTTATCATGGGCATCTTTCATCCTTAATAGAAATAAGCCCCTATAAATATAATGCGGCTGGGGGCTCAGGACCTCCTGACTTTGTTCATTCAATTCCCCTGCCAGATTCATTTCGGGGAATGCATCGAGGAAAAAATTGCACTAAAGATTATATTAATGAATTAAAGAATGTCATTTCGAAAATAAATGATAGTGGTAAACGATTGTCAACATATATTGTAGAAGCGCTCATGGGTTGTGGAGGGCAAATAGTTTTACCAGATGGATTTTTAGAAAAATCATTCAAATTAGTTCGAAAATCGGGTGGTCTTTGTATTTCGGATGAAGTTCAGATTGGATTTGGTCGTATGGGGACTGACTTTTGGGGTTTTGAAACATGCAATGTTATTCCAGATATTGTTACATTGGGGAAATCAATTGGCAATGGGCATCCTTTATCAGCAGTTGTGACATCAAAGGAAATTGCGGATAAATTTAACAATGGCATGGAGTATTTCAATTCATATGGAGGTAACCCCGTATCTTGCGCTATTGGAGAAGCAGTGCTGCAAGTTATTGAAGATGAGGGGCTTCAAGAGAATGCAGAAAAAGTGGGAAATTATTTAATTGAAGAATTAATTAAGCTTCAAACTAAATACAAATTTATTGGTCAGGTTAGAGGCCAAGGTTTATTTGTTGGAATTGAGTTGATACATGACGATGATGTCTTAGAACCAAATAATACATTAGCTAAAAAGGTAGTAAATGAAATGAAAGATGCTGGTATATTACTCAGTTTAGATGGCCCAGACCATAACGTGCTGAAAATTAAACCGCCAATGGTGTTTAATATTGAGAATGCAAATGAATTAGTGATTAATTTGAAAACAATCTTTGATAGGAATTATGATAGTTAAAATAAAAACAATCTTTATTTGCACAATAGGAGTTATGATATGCAGTTGTGACTTTGGAAAAAGTTATGAATGGGAAAATCCAGAGATTTTTTCAATCAATAAACTTCCACCTAGGTCACATTTTTTTGCATTTGAAAATGAAAAATTAGCCAAGGATAATAATAGAAATAAATCTGAAAATTTTTCCAATTTAAATGGAAAATGGAAATTTAACCTATCGCCTAATCCTAAAAATCGTCCTATAGATTTCTACCAATATGACTATGATGATACTAAATGGCCAGAAATCATGGTACCTGGAAGCTGGGAACTTCAAGGGCATTCATTCCCCATTTACTTAGATGAAGAATATCCATTTGATCCTAAGCCTCCTTATGTACCTCATAATTATAATGCAGTTGGATCATATCGTAAAACTTTTGAAATAAAAAGAAATTGGCTGGGAAGAGATATATATATTCATTTCGGCAGCGTACGATCAGCTTTTCACCTCTGGATTAATGAGAAATATGTTGGATATAGTCAAGGATCAAAAACACCTGCTGAGTTTGATATTACTGATTTTGTAAACATAGGGCAAAATCAATTAGCGGTCGAAGTATATCGATTTTCGGATGGCTCTTACTTGGAAGGCCAAGATACTTGGCGAATAAGTGGATTAGAGAGGGATGTCTATTTATATAGTCGTAATAAAAGTAGGATTACGGATTTTTTTATTAAAGCTGATCTTGATTCAACATACAGTAAAGGACTTTTTTCAATCAATATAGATTTAGAAAATAAAAATGATGTGGTAGATCAATTAATAGTACGAGCCAAGCTAATTGAGCCTCAAAGAAGAAATCGAAGTATTTTTGATTCCACAAGAATTGTGCCGATTGATTCACTTACTTCTATTTCAATTGAATCAAACATAAGGCGAGTTAAACAGTGGTCTGCTGAAAATCCTTATTTATACGAATTGCAACTTTCTTTATTAAATACTGAGGGTGACTTAATTGAAACAATGAATCATCAAGTGGGATTTAGGAAAGTTGAAATTAGCAATGGTCTTTTCAAAGTTAATGGTAAGCCAATAATATTTAGAGGCGTTAATCGCCATGAGTGGGATCCGATTAGAGGTAGGTCGATAACTGAATCATCTATGATAGAAGATATAAAATTAATGAAAGAGCATAATATTAATGCAGTTAGAGCATCGCATTACCCTAATCAAGAAAGATGGTATGAACTATGTAATCAATATGGATTATATGTAGTTGATGAGGCCAATATTGAAGCACATGGTATGAGATTTCATAAAAATGGTTATGGTTTTATTACCAATGACACAAAATGGACATCACAGTGGATAGACAGAGGCATTCGAATGCTTGAAAGAGATAAAAATCAACCCTCTATCATTATGTGGTCAATGGGCAATGAAGCAGGTGACGGTCAAAATTTTGTTGAACTATATAATGTATTGAAAAGCAAAGACCCAACTCGTCCTGTTGTATATGAGCCTGCTGAAGATAATTTTCATACAGATGTGGTTTTTCCTATGTATAAGAATATTGAATTTATAGCTGATTATGCTGAAAA
>JAYZKF010000091.1:0-3084 GCA_036163755.1 Fidelibacterota bacterium | reverse complement strand
TGGGTCTGTTTTTTATGGATGAATTATCATTTTATGGATTTTGGGGAAATATATTGGCATTATTAGCAGGAGTTTGTCTTGCTTTGGTAACTGTTTTAATTCGTAAAGAAAAAGAATCTGCTTTTGAAATTGTATTTTTTGGTAATGCCTTAACAACAATAATCTGTTTACCGTTCATCATTCAAGGATTTAGTAGTACTACACAAGTAGATTGGTTTATAATTTTTGGATTAGGAATATTTCAACTTGGGATTCCCTACCTTCTATATACTACTGCTTTGAAATATGTTTCTGCACTTGATGCTATTTTAGTTGGAATGTTGGAACCAGTATTCAACCCTATATGGGTCTATATTTTTGTTGGAGAGGCTATGGGCGAATGGGCATTTATAGGAGCAGCATTAGTTATAATTGGTACATTAGGCCGAGTAATCATCAAACAAAAATTAGAGGTAAAGTTATGACAGGTACTGTAAAAGAATATGATAAGGCTAAAGGATTTGGATTTATTTCTGGTGATGATGGGGAAGATTATTTTGTACATGTTTATGGATTGGGTCCTAAGCTTAAACAATTTGGCTTAAGAGAAGGACAGAAAGTAATCTTTGATGTAGACTTTGATATGAAAGGTGATAAGGCTATTAATGTTAGACCCGGTTAGTCTAGGGTATTAATAAAGTTTATATCTCAGGATTTACTACATCAATGGGCTGATTAATAAATTTATTAATGAGGTTCATCTTTTTTAATGGAATTTTATGTTTTGCATTGTAACGCTCAAAATGAATTGGGTTGCCTTTCTCAAGCAAAATATTGTACGCTGTTTCTCCAGCTTTAATTGGGATAATTTCATCTTGTTTTCCATGCATTAGAAGAATAGGAGTATCACCACTTTCATTGGATGCCTCTGATAAAAATCTTTCTTTGAATTTTATAAATCCTGCTATTGCTACAATACCTCCAATGGAGAATTGAAGGCGTAAAGCAAAATCAATAGCTAGGCAAGCACCTTGAGAAAAACCAATTAAAAATATTTTTGAAGGCGAATAGCCGCTTTTTTCAATTTTATTTATTAGATTTTTCATCCCATCAAATGTTTTATCAAATTCCCAACCAACTTCATCATTCCCTCCAAACCAGGAATTTCCATTTCCAGAATCTGCTTTATAGGGAGCCCTAGGGAAAAACCATTCAGAATTTTCTAGATCAATTAATTTTGCAACTTGCTCAAAAACATATTCATCACCTTTCCATCCATGAATAGCTATAATAGCTTTATCTGGCTTATCGCTAGTTGCATAAGTACGTGTGACTAATTTAAAACTCACAACAACACTCATCTAAAATTCTAATCGAATCTAAAAACAATTCTTCTTCTTTTATATAAGCTTGGATACATGTGCCAACATCAATATTTTGAAATTGAGCCAGGCCTTGGTATTTTGTTAAATCGCTTGCTGTAACTTTCATTGTAATAAATCCGCCATATATATCACCACAATTATTGCATTTTGAATCCTCATCACAAGATGATATAATTGCAATAATTAATAGGGTGTAAAATATTTTCTTCAATTTATATACTAAAAATTGCTTTCAGCTATCATGATCCATTTTGAATTTGATGGCGTCCTGCTAGGCTCTAATCGATAAAGCTTACCATTTGCTGTGTCAAGCATATAATGCCAATGAGTTCTTTCTATTTGGAATGATTGAAGTTGAAAACGGCCAGCAGCTTTGTCTTGTCCTAATTGATCTTGAACATAGTTATCTAAGTTATTCATGATAGAGTTTAGACTGTCATCTTTTGCTTGTGTACTTGCCATCAACATAAAAATCATTACCATCATTGTAAGGCCTGTCAAGATACCTTTTGCATATTGTTTCATTATTGTCATCCTTTCTTAGCTTCCAATTGTACGGTTAGCTTCATATTCAGCCATCCGTTCAATAAATTCATCTTCATCCACTGCTTGGAGTAGTGGACTAATTGAAATATTTTCTTTTATTGTCATACTCATTTTAGGTCCATAGTCGTGACCAGGGTAAATGATCGTGGTATGAGGTAATTCAAGTATTGTATTATATACTGATTTATATAGTTTTTTTATATCACTACCCTCGCTAATGGTTCTTCCTGTTCTTCCTATAAAAAGGGTGTCACCGGTAAATAGGACACCATCAAGATAATAACACACTGAATCATTATAGTGACCTGGCGTATAATAGACTTCTACACTTAGTTGGCCCACAGTTACTATGTCACCTTCTTTAACAGGTTTAATATAATCACATTTAATTTTGCTTTCAGATTCTTTATAAATCATAACTACTAAATTTGGAAATGCCTCTAAATATTCTTCTAAAAAGGCGATATGATCACCATGTGTGTGTGTTATAAAAAGTGCAATCAAACCACGTTTATTTATAAAACCATCAATCTGAGCTAATGGTACAGAAGCATCAACTAAAAATTGATTACCTGTACGCATACATGATGCAAGGTAGGTGAGGTTATCATCATAACCTCCCTTAAATGATCGAATAGAAAAATCTGTTTCAGCCATAAGGTCATGAATTTAATTATCTTTTTAGAAGAAATTTCAGTCACTTATATTCATATACCTAAATAAACTACTTGGGAGTATTTATGGATACAAAACAAATCGCAGTTTACCTTATTGTTGCGGGTGCTGTTATTCTAGCTCTGAAATTATTTACTGAAATTATTGCTTTTATTCTAAGTGATTTTTTTGTTGGTCTTGGAAGTATTCTAATGATAGGGGGTGCTATTTTTCTAGCATTAAAGTTTATTAAGGAAGATCGCGACGATGCTAAGAATGAACCATTTAGAGGTATTGACGAATGATTGTTTCTACAACAGAGAATATTGCAGGGCATACTATAAAAGAACATTTAGGTACAGTAATTGGTAACACAATTAGAGCACGTCATGTTGGAAAAGATATTATGGCTGGTTTTCGGACCATTATTGGAGGAGAGATTAAGGAATATACCGGAATGATGGCAGAATCTAGAGAGCAATCAATGATGAGAATGAAGGAAAAGGCAAAAGAATTAGGT
>JAYZKF010000090.1:0-8802 GCA_036163755.1 Fidelibacterota bacterium | reverse complement strand
GATGAATCACAGATCAGGTTATCCTTACCATGTGTAAGAGTTATATACCGAATTCCTCGATCATAAAAATATTTTACGTTGCTTAAGTCATCTAGAAGTGGCGCTCCATTTTCCATACCCATGGGGAGAGCAATTTTCCCATCACCAAAAATGCGATTTACATCAGCAACACTAGTAGCAACTTCAAATTTATCTGGGTGATCATCAGCAATGCGGTTTACTAGATCAATTAGAGAATCTGCTTTTTCTTTTGCGCCACCTGTTTCCTGATATGAAGAGGGAACATAAACTGACATAAAAGGGGCATCAAGGCCACCCTCTTTTGCACGAACATAATCAAAGTCACCACCGGCTGTTCTAACAGAAAGATCTTCATACCCATCATTTAATCTCCATGGTACATCGATATGCCCATCAGTAATAATGAATTTATGGGCTAATTCATAAGCTCTTTTTTTAAGGGCGGCATCATTGCTACAGCCTGACATAAATAAGATAATTGAGATTAATAATAAATGTTTCAGTTTTGTCATTTTATTTCCTTTTACTAATTGCTGTTAATGTATAACCACTTATTCTAAAATGTATGAATGGATACATAGTTTGTAGTGCCCGGCACCCCCATTGGCACACCTCCTGTAATAACAAATTTAGTACCTTTTGGTACTAAATGATATTTTTCTATTACTTCTTTACATCTATCTGGAACCATTTCCATATTTTCATATGTGTCAACCTGTATTGGGGTTACGCCCCAAACCAGCTGAAGTTGTCTCATTATATGACCAAAAGGAGTTAGTGCATATATTTTTGAAAGTGGCCGATAGCGCGCAATCATTCTAGCTGTACTACCACTATGCGTCATAGTCATAACAACGTGGATGTCTAAATCGTGAGTAATTTCATAAACAGCACGGCTGATTGCATCAGCTGTTTTACTGACCTCGTTGCGTTTGGGCAGTTGTTGTACACTATTTGCTTTTTCAGTTTGTTGAATTACACGAGTTAAAGTTGAAATAACTTCAACAGGATATTTACCAACAGCTGTTTCTCCTGTAACTAGAATGGCATCAACCCCATCAAAAATTGAATTTGCAATATCACTAACTTCAGCACGAGTTGGCGTTTGGCTGCTGACCATTGACTCTAGCATTTGAGTAGCAATAACTACAGGCTTGCCTAAAGTAGTAGCTACTTCTGTAATTTGTTTTTGTGCTAAAGGAACTTGTTCTGCAGGTATTTCTACGCCCAGATCTCCTCTGGCAACCATGATTGCATCGAATGCTTTGGTGATATCATCTATGTTTTTTAATGCTTCCCATTTTTCAATTTTTGCCATTACTGGTATTCTTACACCGACTTCATCCATAATAGCTAAAACGCTATCTAGATCTTTAGCAGATCGAACAAAAGAAAGAGCAATCCAATCTGAACCCATTTCTAAGGCAATCCTTAGATCCAGCTTGTCTTGATCAGTAAGTGGAGGGGCATCCAATGTAATGCCTGGGAAATTTACCCCTTTGTTTGGTTCAATCTTCCCACCAATAATTGTTTCACATTTAAGGGTTTGAGTTGAAACAAGATCAATAACCTTGAGCTTGATTCGCCCATCATTAATTAAGATTTGACCTCCTTCAATAACATCTTTAAACCCAATGTTTGATGTTACTCTAATGTGGTGTTCATCTGCATCATTTTCATTTGTGATATTTATGGTTTGCCCAACATTTAATGAGAAATTTGGCAATACATCTGTGATACGGATTTTGGGTCCAGATAAGTCTGTCAAAATACATGGTCTCTGACCATCGGGTAACTTCAGCGCTTGGACTAAACTGTATAATTCTTTTTTAGTTGCATCATCTCCATGCGACATATTTAATCGAAATGCATTGACACCTGCATCGAGCATAGCCTTTAGTGTCTCTGCGTTGTCACAAGCAGGGCCAATGGTTGCAATTATTTTCGTTTTTATATCCATTTTAATTAACTGAGAAAGGTATGGTTAAGCGGAAGGGTGAAATTATTGCATTAAACTTTTTACCATGTTCATTGATCATTTCAAAATAACCATGCATTACTCCGAATTCCGTTGGCAGAGGGCAAAAACTAGTATATTCAAAACGCTCACCCTGTTTTAAGAAAGGTTGGCTACCAACAACCCCAGGACCGCGAATTTCTTCGATATTGCCATTCCCATCGGTAATATGCCAATATCGATTCTTCAATTGTACAGTTTCATCCCCCTGATTAATTATTTCAATATTATATGAAAAAAAATATATTGGTTTAGATGGATCGGATCTTTCTGAAAGATAGCTTGGCTTTACACTAATATAAATATTATTCGTTGTAGTCTTTTTCATTTTACTTATTAACTTTAAAATTACAATTCATTTAGTACCTGAGTCATAGTGATTATTTGTAATTTTATTATGCTTTGTAAAGGGGGAAAACAATTTATGAAATATAAAATCGATATATTATTCTGTTTATTTCTGGTTATTGGCTGTAGTCAGCCGCCCACCAGTCTAACAATCAAAAATAAAAACCCAGATATATCAGCTAATGATATTTTAGATCATATAAAATATTTATCAGCAGATGAACGGCAGGGTAGATTCCCAGGATCTGAAGGCTCTAAAGAGTCTGTTGAATACATAGCTAATCAATTTAAGAGTGCAGGCATTGAACCAGCAGGGACTGATGGCTATAATCAATTCTTTGATTTCACTATAGGAATAAAGCTGAGTGGTAAAAATTCTTTCTCTGCCAAGGGTTCGTCATACAATGTTTCCAAAGATTATATTCCATTAGAATTTTCTTCAAATGGTGTAGTTTCTTCAGACTTAACATTTGTTGGGTACGGTTACGTTATTGATGATTCTTTAGATTGGAATGATTACAATAATATAAATGTAGAAAACCGCTGGGTAATGATTATTCGAGGGGGCCCTGATGGCGATCATCCTCATTCGAAGTTTGTTGATCACAACCCGCTTCGTAAAAAGGCTATGCTTGCAAGAGATAATAAAGCAGCCGGGGTCCTATTTGTCGACTCTGATGAAGGAGGTCAGTTGCTTTCTTTGAAACATACTCCTAATTCTACAGCTATTGGAATCCCCGTTATTCATATTACTCGTACGTTGGCTAATATGTTACTAGAAGATAAACTTGAATTATTCCAGACAAAAATCAATGAATCTCAATCACCATATTCAATGGAAATCGATACCAAAATCAAAGTCCAGGTTTCTTTAGAAAAAGAAAAGGTTTCTGTCCCTAATGTTTTAGGTGTTCTGCAGGGCTCTGATCCTAGATTAAAAAATGAATATATAGTTGTGGGGGCTCATTTTGACCATTTAGGCTTTGGGGGAGCTGGTTCTGGATCGCTTTCTCAAAACACAAGAGAAATACATAATGGAGCTGATGACAATGCTTCTGGTACGGCAGGGGTATTAGAAATTGCAGCAAAATTATCCTCGCAACCTAGTGCACTTAAACGCTCCGTAATATTTATGGCATATAATGCCGAGGAAGAGGGATTATTAGGATCTAAATATTTTGTAGATAATCCGACAATCGATCTCACGAAAATTACTGCCATGATTAATATGGATATGATTGGCCGTATGTCAGATAATAAAGTAACTATTGGTGGCATAGGAACATCCCCAAGTTTCAAATCAATATTGGATCAAATTGAATTAGATCATGAGATTAATATAAGAAGAAGCTCTGAAGGATATGGCCCGAGTGACCATGCTAGCTTTTATGTTAATAATATCCCTGTGTTGTTTTTCTTTACGGGGACTCATACAGATTATCATAAACCAAGCGACGATTGGGAGCACATCAATGCTGAAGGTACAAAACAAATTTTAGATATCGTTCACGATATTATTTATAAAATTGATTCCATTGATGATCAACTTGTGTTTACGGAAGCAGGCCCAAAGGGCCCATCACAGAGCAGAAGAAGTTTCAAAGTTACTCTTGGTGTAATACCATCCTACGGAAGCGATGCTGAAGGATTGGAAATTGATGGAGCAAGGCCGGATGGACCAGCCGGTAAAGCGGGTCTTAAGAAAGGTGATATTTTAATTGAGATTGATGGGAAAGAAATAAAAAATATTTATGACTATATGTATAGACTTGGGGAACTGAAACCTGGTGAGAGCATAAATATTAAAGTTCGTCGAGGAGAAAGGACAATTGACTTAACAGTTAATCTGTAGTAATTCTTTTTTTGAGTTGATCTCTAAGCTCTAAAACAGCTTTGACATAATTATCTGCATGATTATATGCGTATACTGATTTATATACTTTTGATCCCTCGGATGGATCCGAAACAGGATAGCCATTTTTAACTAGATAATTTGCCACACTAGCAAATACATCTGACCAAACATAAGGCTGTCTAATTCCATCACCATTACCGTCAATAGCATAGTTTTTAAAACTGGTTGGTATAAATTGGCCATATCCAAATGCGCCTGCGTAAGATCCTTTTATGGAATGAGGTGGGATATTGTCTTTATAGCAAAATTCTAAATAAGCTACCAATTCCTTTTTCGCCCATTTTGAACGTCTAGGCATTTTCATAATTTGTGTGTAGAGAGAGTTAAAAACTGTAAATTTCCCCTTGTGCCGTCCAAAGTTACTTTCAACGCCAACGATGCTTAGGATTAAAAAGGGATCGACCTTTAAATTTTCTGAAATGTTTTTAAGATTTTCATAATGTAGTTTATAAAAACTACTCCCGGCATTGATTCTAGATTCAGTTACAAATAGCTTTCGATATTCAGACCAGCTTTTCTTTTCATATGGCTTAGCGAATCTTTCTAATATTTGATCATGTACTGTTATGCCGGAATAATCAAAGGCATTATTTAAATATTCTGAAGGTATACCGGCTTTTTGCGCATCATCGCGAATAGACAATAGGACAGGATCATTTTGTCCTAAAAGTAAACCAAATAGAAATAATAAAATTACTTTACCCATTCCGCAATAAATATGTTTGTGTCACCACTTTTTTTCTGATTACGATTAGAAGCAAACACAAGGTATTTGCCATTTGGACTAAACATTGGGAACCCATCAAACCCTTCAAAAAATGTAATTCTTTCTAGATTTGTGCCATCACTATTAACTGCCCATAAATCAAAATCTCTTCCATTTGGGTCTGCCATATTAGAGGAAAATATTATTCTTTCATCATCAGGGAAAAAATAAGGAGCAAAATTTGCAGCATCATTAAATGTGATTTGCCTTTTATCAGTTCCATCCGAGTTCATAACCCTGATCTGTAGATTCATTGGCCGAATCATACTTTCAGCAATTAAAGCATTATAATCTGCTATTTCTTTTTCGGATTCCGGATAATAGGCACGCCAAACAATTTTTTTCCCATCATGACTAAAAAATGGCCCTCCATCGTAACCTAGTTTATTTGTTAACATACGTTTATCAGTGCCATCAGGTTTCATAGTCCATACTTCAAGATCACCTGAAATTATTGATGTATAAACAATTTGGCTGCCATCTTGGGCAATAGTTGCTTCCGCATCATAACCTGGTTCTTGTGTCAGTTGTTCTAAGGATGTGCCATCAACATTACTCCGAAAAATATCATAACCTTCGTACAGTTTCCATACATATCCCCGGCTAAAATCTGGGGGAGGCGGACATGCTTTATTATCATGATGGGTTGAAGCATAAACAATTTTATTATTATTTGGATATTGAAAATATCCACAGGTTGTAACCCCATCACCAGTTGAAACTAGTTCAAACTCTCCAGATTTGATATCCATAATGTAAATTTGATCACAAAGACCGTCCCCATCATGCGATTGAAAAATAAGTTTTTTACTATCTGAACTAAAATATGCCTCAGCGTTTTCGCCACTAAAAGTAAGTTGTCTAAGATTTTTAAAATGAATTTCATTTTCCACTATATGTTCATTTGCACTACCATCAACTAAGGATGTGTTTTGTTGAACGGCATTCCATCTCATTAACCCTAAAAACCCAACGGCTAAGGCGATTACTATTGCGTATTCCTTTACTGATTTAGACATTTATTAATTCCCCGCAAGTTTAATTAGATTTGAATTTACAAATTATTTTCTAAGTTATATTTCTCTACATCAGGATTATTTATATATTTCCCATGGCATTCTTTTGGTAGTAGCGCAGCAATTCTGCACATCATTTCATCGCCTATATTTTTCAGAGCCTTTTCTTTATTTGATTTATCCTTTGGTAGTTTAAATGGTCCAAAAGGTTTTCCTATTCGGAGAGTAATGTTTGGCCTTATTCCACTGAAAATATATTCCCATAACCCTTTTTTCATTCCGTATATGCTCATTGGTACAATCGGTACCTGCCCTAAAGCTGATAAATACACTGCCCCGGCTTTTGCCTCTCTTAATTCGTTACTCAAGGTATCCCCTTCAGGGAAAACGCCAAGGATGTCTTTTTGATCAAATACTTTTTTTGACATTTTTATAGTAGAAGGAGCAAGGTGCGTGCGATTTGTTGGTATAAATCCATAGAGCCAGACTGCCCAGTAGTTGTACCATTCAATTACCTGATCGCTTGCAACTAAAAAGCTAACAGGTCGCTGAAGTGCAAAAAGAAAAAATGGTGGTTCCGAAACATCAAAATGATTTGCAACAATTATAAAGGGCCCTTTTTTTGGAATATGATCACGACCGTATACTTTTATTCTTGCTACTAAAGTCCCTAAAAATAAAGCTGCGTAACCTAGAATATAGCGAACCCATTTTGGTCTAGGTTTAAATAAGTCTAATTTTGTTCTTGCAGTCAAGATGGAAACTGGTTCAAAATGAATCCAATACAGGCGCTTAGTTTTTTCCCAAATGGGATATGCAAAAATTCATTTGGTCCATGGGCGTTTGACCCTGGTCCCAATACACCTGTTATAACAAACTGTGCATCCGGGAATTTTTCACCTAACATAGCCATAAAAGGTATCGTTCCTCCTTCTCCTATAGATAAAGCAGGTTTTTTATAGTATGCGTTAGATGCATCTTGTATGGCCTTATCTAACCATGTAGATAATTGCGGGGCATTCCATCCGTTTGCAGGTTCTTCCCAATCAATAGTAATTGATGCATTGTAAGGCGGATTTTTTTCTAGGATCGCATTGACTTCATTCATTGCTTTATGACAATCAATATCTGGTGGTAGTCGAAATGAAAGTTTTAATGCAGTGTATGGACGAAGGACATTGCCGCCATCTTTTATTGAGGGAATACCATCAGAGCCAACAATAGATAGCGTTGGGTTCCAGGTACGTTGCATTTCACTTTTCACTAGGTCATGTGTCGCGGGTTCCATTTGATTATGCCAAGGGAAAGCCTCTGGTTCACCCTTAAGGGCATCTAACATTTTTTGAATTTCATTTAATCGATGTTCAGGTACTTTGGTGTGTAACGCCTCAACTTTAACTTGCCCGGATGTTTCATCCTCTAATCGTGAAAGTAGCTGCCGCATTATTCTAAATGATGAGGGGACAACTCCACTTGCACTCCCAGAATGTACACCTTCAGTAAGGACATCAACCCGAAGTTCGCAAGCAATCATTCCTCTTAAGGAAACTGTCGTCCAAAACTGCTCATAATTTCCAGCCCCAGAGTCAAGACACACAACTAAATCAACCGGCCCAATAATATCTTGATATTCATCTATATAGTAGGGTAGATCTGGAGATCCACTCTCTTCACAGAACTCAATTAATATTACTATCCTTGGGAGAGCCACATTTTGCTTTTTTAATGATTTAACTATTCCTAAAGACGCGAATAAAGCATACCCATCATCTGCTCCACCCCGTCCATATAATTTTTCATCAACAATTTTAGGTATCCAAGGACCAAGCCCATCCCGCCATCCTTCCATCTCAGGTTGTTTGTCTAAGTGGCCATACATGAGAATATTGCCTTCTCTTTCTCCAGGAATATCAAGAAGGATAAGGGGGGTTCTTCCCTCTAATCTTTTTATATGAAGAGTGCTATTTTTTGGGCGATGTTTTTCAGTCCAATTTTTTGCTAAATCTAGAACCTTATCCATATGGCCGGCAGCTTCCCAATTGGGGTCAAAAGCTGGGGATTTATTTGGGATTTTAATATACTCTTCCAAAGTTGGAACGATTTCTTTATCCCAAAATAGATCCAGATCATTTTGTAATTTTTGAGGATTCATTTATATTTTAATGCTTTTAATAAAAAGCTGTTTTCTACTACTTAAAAGGGTAAATCATCCTCATCGTCATTGCTTGTTGAGGCAGGCGCTGCCTGTTGATTGCTGTCCGCATCCATCTTGCGGCCAAGCATAGTGAACATATCGCAGACCACCTCTGTAGTGTATCGCTTTATCCCATCTTTATCTTCCCAGTTTCTCGTCTGCAGCTTCCCCTCCATATAAACTAATTGTCCTTTTTTCAAAAGCTCCCCTGCTAATTCAGCAGATTTTCCAAACATTACACAACGATGCCACTCTGTCTTGTCTTGTAGCTCGCCATTTGTATCTTTCCAAGATTCATTTGTTGCTAAATTAAAATTGGCTACAGCGGCCCCAGATGGTGTAAATCTAGTTTCTGGGTCGCCACCCAAATGACCAACTAATACAACTTTATTGACGCTTCCTTTTTGCATAACTTACTCCTAACTTCTTTTTTCGTGTTACTAACGCGTACGTTTTATACTACAATTCAAATTTAATTTATAGCAAATACTTTTTACCAAATTTTTGGTATCAAAATTTTTCTGT
>JAYZKF010000089.1:0-3707 GCA_036163755.1 Fidelibacterota bacterium | reverse complement strand
CACGCGCAGCAAGTGGTCTTGAAACAACTTTCTCTAACCGTTCATATATTGCAGATATGTCTGTAATACATGCAGGAGCTGCAGTTAAGCTTGGAGCTAATGCATTTGCGGTTACAATACGTTCCATTGATGTTGGTGAAATTCCTGTAACTACGGTTTGGGCACCAGATGGAACTGGAGAGAAATTTGAGCCATCTAACTTTACAGCTGGATTAACTTATTCTCGTGCGATGTCAGCAAAGACATCAATGGGATTAACTCTTAATACCAGTTCTGAAAAGTTCAAACGTGTTGGTGGTACTACTATATCTATTGATGCTGGAGTACAATACCAAGATTTCTTAGATGTAGAAGGACTTGATGTTGGTGTTGCAGTAAGAAACTTTGGTCGTCCAACTCGCTATGAAGGTTCTGGATTGCTAGTGAAAGCTGTTGCTGTAGGCAGTGATCGTTTTTCACAGCTATATCAAGTTCAAGCTGCTGAAGCTGATCTTCCTATGCTTTTTGAGCTAGGCGGAAGTTATTCAATTGGAAATTCCATCACAGTTTCTGGTACATATGAAAGTAACAACTTTGAACAGGATAAGCTAAAATTGATGGGTTCTTATACTCTACCAGGTTTAGCCGCTGTTCGCGTTGGTCTTTTACAAGACATGGAAACAGTTGATTTTAAAGATGATCCGCTGACTACAACAGTAGATGAAAGTGACGCTAAGATTGAGAATATCTTTGCAGGTGCTTCATTTGGTGGTTCACTTTATCTTCAAAAGATGTTAGGAATTAATGCATCACTAGATTTTGCATATATTCCTGCAAAGTATTTTGATGGTAATACAATCTTTACACTTAATGTTGGTTTCTAAGTAAACTAAATTATAAATAAAGAAGCCCCGTTTGTTAAAAATGAACGGGGCTTTTTTTTTACATAATCCTGATTAATTTATCAGTATGATTTTTCGCTTTTACTTCTGGGCACTTCTTCCATTATTAATAATTTCTAGTTGTTCATCAAAAAAACAATCGGGCGATAGCTTCTCACTACCCAATTTTGATATTAAAAAAAATACGGTTGCTTATTCTGATTTTATAGGTTCCAATGATTGCAAACAATGTCATGTAAATATATATAATGAATGGAAAACTTCTACCCATGCCCAAGCGGGTGGAGTCCCAACATCTGATCGAGTAATTGCACCCTTTTCAGGTAAACCCATTGAATTAGCTGATGCTGTTATTTATCCCGAAAAGATTAACGACACATTCCAATTTAGGATAAAACATAATAGCTCTAGCGATCAAGAAATCATACGTATCGAAGCAGTGATAGGGAAAGGGCTTCTTTATGGTGGTGGTACTCAAACGTTTTTTGGGAAATACTCTGATGGTACTTATCGATTTCTTCCCTTTGATTATAGTAAAGATGAATCTTCATGGTTTGTACAGCTTAAAGCTAATGAAAAGTGGGCAAAAGTTAATAAATCAATTGGCATGAACGATTTATACAATTGGCCCCCACATCGTGTTTTGGGTGAAATTGATGATATTTCTAACTGCCAACAGTGTCATGGAAGTCAAATTCTTGTAGAAAAAGTTCAAAATGGATATGACACAAAATTTGTTTCACTTTCGGTCAACTGCGAATCATGTCATGGTCCTGCGAAAAATCATGCAACAATAATGTCTAATATTGTAAAAAATATTGTTAATAGTAAACAATCAATAGCCATGGCAAGTTTAGCGGGTCTTAATACACAAGAAAGTCTTGATCTTTGCTTTCAGTGTCATGCAGTAAAAACACCAATAAAACCAGGGTATTTACCGGGGGAAAATCTTTCTGAATTTTATTCCCTTCGATTAGCATTACTTGGTAATGAGAATCCCTATAGTATAGATGGAAGAATTAAATCGTTTGGTTATCAACAAAATCACATGTTTAGCGATTGTTTTCTAAGTGGAGCCATGACTTGCACGAGTTGCCACAACCCTCATAGCCAGGATTACCAAGATATTAATAAAATTGCATTAATTGATCGATTTGATGATAGGCAGTGTACATCTTGCCATATGGCCAAAATAAGCGATATTTCTGCTCATACGTTTCATGATATCAAATCTGAAGGAAGTAGCTGTATTTCTTGCCATATGCCCTTTAGACAGCAGGTTGCTATAGGAACTGAAATAAAATATACTCGATCGGATCATACTATTTCAATTCCACGCCCTATTTATGATTCTTCGCAAGGATTTGAATCATCTTGTAAGCAGTGTCATAGCGATTTATCGGAAAATGAACTCCAGTCTTTTGTGGATAATTGGTACGGGCCTATAAAACCTCAAAATGCTGTCATTGCAAATCGATTAAAAATAACAGAATCAACAATGGGTGATGATGCGTCAGAATTGCTTTTACAACCTAATTTGGTTCATTCTATGGGTCAGTTTTCAAATTTATCATATTTTATTAAACGGTATTTGAAGCCAGGGATGGATTATTTAGATCCTAAAATAATTGATAAATTAATTCTTTATACTGAGAGTGATGACATTGATTTAAAAGCACTTGCTTTGGCAGGATTACATTATAGTCAGTATAAAAACTCAGAAATACAAAAATTTCTTATTGATGAATTAAGTGAATTAGGAGATAAAGAAGAAGCTGTACGACGCAGGTGGGGGCTGATTCTAGATTACTTTGGTACTGTTTATTTTTTATCGGGTGATAGACCTAGAGCTATCGAATGCTATAAATTAGCAAACCAAGTTTTGCCTAATGATCAAACCATTAAAATTAATTTGGACCGTGCTCGATCTTAATTGTCAAAAATTTGATTTAAAGCTGATACTAATAATTCATAATCTAAATCTTGACCAAAATAATATTCACCCTGAGAATCTTGTAGAATAAGTTCCCAATGTAAATGTGACTCTGCTTTAGTGCCAAGTGTGCTAGGGCGGGTTCCTGTATTTCCTGAACGTCCTAATATTTCACCAGCATTTATTTTATAGCCGGGAATAATATTATTTTCTATAAAAGATAAATGTGCATATATCGTTATTGATCTATAGCCAGGAAAAAGTTCAAATCCATGATCGATGATTACTGCTTGTCCTAAAAGTAATTCATTAAAAATATCAGATGGTGTCCGATCCATAATAGAAGCACGTTCAAGCATATTCACTCGAAAATCTGCTGGGATTTCTTTATAATTCATATCTGATCTAATCACTATACCCTCTGCAACAGATCTTACTTCAGTCCCCCAGTTTGAAAAGAAATCGATACCTCTATGAATGCCTGATCGGTAATCACGCGGTGCATTCGGCAATCGTGATGCGCGAGTTGGGATATTCAATTTATTAACAGGTAACAAAAGTTTTTTTGTTGGAATAATTTTATTGAAATCAGGAACCTTGCCACCTCGATCAAATAAAGGCATAATTGGGGTTTTTTGTTCATATGCATCGATTTTATTACGAATATTTTTTAAAACTAATGTTGTATCAAGAATATAATCAGCTATTATGGCTCCGTTTTGATTATAAAGCTTATTTAAACTTCTACGTCTTTGATTAAAGGATATAGAGTTTTCCAGTATGTTAACAAAACTTGATATTGTAGAATCATGTAGACTTGGATAGGCTAATTTCGTTAAATATTGAAATGAAATTGGGTGGGATGCTCTTTTAGATAGAGAATCAAAACTTGC
>JAYZKF010000088.1:0-7677 GCA_036163755.1 Fidelibacterota bacterium | reverse complement strand
ACGGTATTGTGGTTAAATTATGTAATAATTTTGGGTTCATTAGAGAGTGATGAATCTAAGTTAATTCTAAAAGAAAACTATCTAAAGAAAATTTAGTTTTTTGAAATCTTTTCTGTATTTGCAATGTGCTAGGCCCACTGTTTATAAGATTCATTAAATAAGGCTCCAACAAACTTCTTTCATTTTTTATTTTGAAATAAACGCTCCTCTCATCTAAACCGCGTAACGATAAATCGGCAAGAATTTCCAACCATTCTTGAAGACTTTTTCCTTGAGGACCTGTTTTATCTAAAGATAAATTATTTGCTAATACAATTAATTTTTTACGATCATTTTTTGACCACCCACTTATAATCTCCATAAGCTCTTCACGCACACTTTGTGCCGTTAACAGCCCAGCCAAAAAAGCAGGTGGGCACATTTCGTTTCCTTTTATTGGTCTGTCAGCTGATCTAATCTCTAAAACTTTTTTATAACGCACATGAGTAAAGG
This sequence comes from Fidelibacterota bacterium, assembly GCA_036163755.1. Classification (GTDB taxonomy): domain Bacteria; phylum Fidelibacterota; class Marinisomatia; order Marinisomatales; family TCS55. The sequence continues at coordinate 7,185 of JAYZKF010000088.1, read as the reverse complement.
ATTGCCTAAGTGCCGAGAGTATATGTTGATCTAAATCATCTGAGTGTTTGGATAACATTTCTCCCAAGGATCCAGAAAACGATATGGCAGAGGAATTATTAATTTCAAAAATTGCAGGTACATTTTGAATCCATTTTGCGTAATTGTTTACCATTGATTTTGGAACATAAATATCATGGTCAAATAAAGAACGACAACGATTGTTATCTGTATTTTCCCAGATTTTCCAACGTAGATTATCTGTTTTAGCTGCTTGTCCATTCATAAAAGGAGCATTAGAAAAGAGCATACTGAACAGGGGTTGAATCACATCTGCTATAAAAGCCATTTCGTTTGCATCTTGCCTTGATGTAAAATCAATATTAACCTGTACGCTGGTTGTGTTTCGCATCATCCAAGGCCCCAGGTGCCCAGTTTTTTGAAAAACTTTATCCATTGATTCATATTTTTTTGAATGAATTAGATCAATATCTTGAGGTTTGTACATCGGATCAACTGACAAATAAAGCCTGTTGATTTTATTAGCTTCACAGATTCTATTTTCAAGTTTCAGATGATTTTCCAATTGCTTTTTTATATCCCATAAACTAATAGATGGCCCAGAAGCCCATTCAAGCTGCCCTCCAGGTTCTAATGAATAATTAAATAAACTATCAGAATCATTTAGTTGTTTGATGTCATTTAACAAATCCGTGGCTGAGTATTTATTCGAAGGATTTACAGGTAAGCGCTTCAAGTTTTTATCATAATAGAGTCCCTCTATTTCAACGCCAATAGTCCGCTTCCTAGTGGGGACAATATTCGAATAAATGTAAGATTCAATTTTTTCAGTTAAATTCACTGTCTTATTTTATTTAACATTCTTTTTATGGAGCTATCATTGTTTTTCTGTAAAACTGCACTCTTATGAATCCATGCAACATCAAAGGATTCTTTACTAATCTTAATGTCATTTGGGTTTCGATTCGTTTCTAAAAGAAAACGTATATCATAATGAAAATGCTTTGGTATGTTTTTGTGTTGTGGAACTTCATGTATATCTAGATCAAATATTTCCTCAGAAATAATTTTAAATTGTGTTAATCCTGTTTCTTCTTTTGTTTCATTAATAGCAACTTCTAATAAATTTTCATTTCCATCCGCATGACCACCAGGCTGTACCCAAAGATCAAGTTGACGGTGATGCGTCATAAGTATCCATGAATGTGTGTCATCGATGACCCACGCAGATCCGGTAAAGTGCCCCTTTAAATTTTCTCTTTCAAAACAATTTGGGTTTTCTTTCAGAAATCCTATCATCGTTTTTATAGTTTTTTTTTCGTCAGGGTATAAATTTAAATAAACCCTGAGTTTATTATCTAATTTCTCTCTTATATCCATGTTAAATGTAAATTCCGCGGTATTATTAATAGAAAAATTATAGAAAGCTTTAAATGAAAACAGTTTATTTTTTTGGAGATGGTTCAGCAGATGGCCAAGCCAACATGAAGAACTTACTTGGAGGCAAAGGTGCAAACCTTGCGGAAATGACCAATTTAGGAATTCCAGTACCCGCTGGTTTAACTATTACAACAGACGTATGTACTTATTATTATGATAACTCACAAACTTTTCCAGATCAACTTGAAAAACAGTTAAAAGAATCAGTAAATAAAATAGAAAAAGCCATGTCAAAGGATTTTGGTAATCCAGAAAACCCATTGTTGTTGTCAGTTCGTTCTGGGGCAAGAATGTCAATGCCTGGCATGATGGAAACCGTTCTTAATGTAGGATTGACATCAAAAACAATCCCAGGGCTGATAAAAAAAACAAATAACGAACGTTTTGTATATGATGCTTATCGCAGACTTATAATGATGTATTCAGATGTCGTAATGGAAAAAGCAGCAGGAATAGAGCCGGCCGAAGGCCATGGAATAAGGCATCAGCTAGAATCAATATTAGATGATTATAAAATAGAAAAGGGTTACAGTTCTGATGTAGATCTTTTAGGAGAGGATTGGAAAACTATCTCAGATAAATTTAAAAACCGCATTCTAGAAGTGCTTGGAAATGAATTTCCTGATGATCACTACGAACAATTATGGGGTGGTATTAAAGCAGTTTTCCAAAGTTGGAATGGGAAAAGAGCAATTAGTTATAGAAAAATAGAAGGTATACCGCAAGAATGGGGCACAGCTGTCAATGTACAAGCAATGGTTTTTGGCAACACAGGAGATCAATCAGCTACAGGTGTTGCATTTACAAGGAACCCAGCCACAGGCGAAAACAACTTTTATGGTGAGTGGCTTCAGAATGCCCAAGGTGAAGACGTTGTTGCAGGTATTAGGACACCCCACCCTTTAAATGAAGCAACTAAAGAAGAGGAGTCTAAACATCTTCAGTCTTTAGAAGAATTTTTACCAGAGGTCTATAATCAGCTAGACGAAATTCGGACTAAACTAGAAAAACACTACAACGATATGCAGGATATTGAATTTACAATCGAAGAGGGACGCCTTTGGATGCTTCAAACACGTACGGGGAAGAGGACAGGTGCTGCCGCCATTCGAATGGCAGTAGAGATGGTAGATGACAAGATGATTTCAAAGCAAGAAGCCATTCTGCGCATAGCGCCAGATCAAATTGATGAATTGCTACATCCAAGGCTTGATATTGAAGAAGAAAAACAGGCTAGTGTTTTAACTCGAGGTTTACCCGCAGGTCCAGGTGGTGCAGTTGGCCAAGTTGTTTTTACTGCAGATGACGCTGAAACCTGGTGCAAGAAGGGTAAAAATGTTGTATTAGTTCGAGAAGAAACATCTCCTGAAGATGTTCATGGAATGCATGTTGCAGAAGCCATTCTAACAGCAAAGGGGGGAATGACTTCCCATGCTGCATTAGTTGCAAGGGGCTGGGGTAAATGCTGTATTGTTGGCTGTTCATCTATCAATATAGATTTCGAAAAAAAACAAATGACAATTGATAATAAAAAATTAGAAGAGGGGGACTGGATATCAATGAACGGATCAACGGGTTGTGTATATCCAGGACAAATTAATCTTGAATCTGCTGATCCTGAATCAAATTTGTCCTATAAAGATTTAATGTCATGGACAGATGAATTTAGAACATTAAAAATTCGCACAAATGCTGACAGCCCAGAAGATGCCCGCCAGGCTATAGAATTTGGGGCACAGGGCATAGGATTATGTAGAACAGAGCACATGTTTTTTGAACCAGATCGAATCATTGAAATGAGAAAGATGATTCTGGCTGAAGATTTATCAGAGCGCAGAAAAGCAATAATGAATTTATTACCATTCCAGAAAGAAGATTTCAAGGGTATTTTAGAGGCGATGGCCGGAAAACCCGTAACAATTCGCCTTTTAGATCCACCTTTACATGAATTTATTACACTTAATGAAAAGCAAATTGAAGAACTGGCTAATGAATTAAGCGTCTCTTCTGAAAAAATAAAGAACAGAATAAATAGTTTACATGAATTGAATCCAATGCTAGGTCATCGCGGATGCCGTTTGGGCGTGGCTTACCCCGAAATCACTGAAATGCAAGCTCGGGCTATTTTTGAAGCAAGCTCTGAATTAACACAAGCTGGCATAGATGTTTTTCCCGAGGTAATGATTCCACTTGTGGGAACTGCAAGGGAATTTGAGAATCAAGATGAAATTGTAAGGAAAGTTGCTAAAGATATCATAGAAGAGAAGGGTGTCAATTTCAATTATTTGGTTGGAACAATGATTGAATTGCCACGTGCATGTTTAACTGCAAACGAAATTGCTGAAAAAGCTGAGTTTTTTAGTTTTGGGACGAATGATTTGACACAAACAACCTATGGCTTTAGTAGAGATGATATAGGCGGATTTTTACCAGAATATTTAGAAAATAAAATTCTTGATCATGATCCATTTCAAAGTTTAGATATATCTGGCGTTGGTCAACTAGTATCACTTGCTGTAAAAAAAGGAAGAGAAGTTAGAAAAGATTTAAAAATCGGTATATGTGGAGAACATGGTGGAGACCCTTCTTCTATTCACTTTTGTTATCAAAATGAACTTGATTATGTAAGTTGCTCACCATATCGTGTGCCAATTGCCAGATTTTCTGCTGCTCAAGCTGTTTTAAAAAAATAAAAAACCCCTAGAAGAATCCAGGGGTTTTATCTAAGCGATTCATTTTATAATGTAGACTTACTCTACAGTGTCGCCACCAAGCAAATCTTCCAGCTTGAACGCTCCATCGCGCTCCATTTGTTTTGCAGCTGAAACAATAGATTTTCTTGCTGAATCAACATCACGCTTAGGTACGGCACCCTCAACAGGCTCAAACATAGCCTGCTTCTTTTTTGGCAATACACCAATCACTTTATCTGAAATTGATTGCTCCATGCCTTTAAGTGCCAATGATACAGCATCTAAATCCACCGCGTTCATAAGATCGCGCAGTAAGTTGTCCGGAAAAATTTCAAAGATTGATTCAAAAGTTATTCGGTATTTTTTAACCTGTTCAGCAAGTTCAGGATTATCTTGTTCTAGATTTTGCATAAACATTTCTTCTTCTTCAGGATTCATTTCACCCAGTAAATCTGCTAGGTCTTTGCCGCCCCCACGGGAAAAAGCAACAGTTTTAGGAAGTTGCTTCGATTTTTTTTGTAATTTATTCGCGATTTGTACGACCGCCTCTAAAGGCACATCTTCCAGATTTCCAATGCTTAGTAAGACCTGCCCCTTTTCTTCTTCGCCTATACGATTTAAAACAAGCATTCTTTTATCACCTTCAAGTTGAGCAAGTGTAATTGCAATAACGCGTGGGGTTTCGCTCGCCAATAAAGCAACAAGTTGTTCATCCGTTAATTCAGAAAGAAAGGCAAATGGTTTTTTCGGCTCATCACTCTCTTCTTCTTGTTGAAATTTTTCACTTACAAATGAGAAATAAAACTCTTCCATAACCTGTTTTTTTACAGCAAATGCTACATTGCTTACACCGCGCATTGCTGCACGTATTTTGCGGATTTCTGTTTGATCTAATTCCTTAACAAGAGTGAGAGCAAGGCTTTCACCTAGGACTGAGAACAGAATAGCAACCTTCTGTAAACCAGATAATCTGTTATAATCTGATATCATAATAAGTGCCTCTTATTTCTTCTTCTTCTTTTTCTTTTTGCCATCATCATCTTCAGGTTCAGCCACAGGTTCGGGTTCGGGTTCGGGTGGAGCCTCTTCTACAATCCAATCTTTAACAATCTTAGTTGCTGCCTGAGGTTGACCTACACTCATAGAAACAACAGCTTGCTTCATATCATTTACTTCACTTTGCAATACGGCAACATCTTCTTGTGAAGGACCAGTCTGCTGGGTCGGTGGCGGTGTAGTTTGATTAATTTGTGTTGTCACACCGTTTCCATTATCTTTTTTTTTAGGGCGACGAGGCGGATACATCATCCATGGTGGAGGCATTGGTTGTTTTGGCTTGTTCATTAAAACAAAAACCAATACGACAACTAACACAATAACCAGTGCAGCCAAAATAGAAACAAAAATAATCATTCCAGTATTACCGCTTCTAGGCTGCCTATCTAGTTCAGACTGTACCTGATCTAGCATTGCTAGTTTTTCAGCAATTTGTGCATCGAGCGTTTCTTTTTCACCTAGTTTTTGTTGCACTGATGACTGTGCAGCGGTTGCTGCGGAATCTGAAATATCAGCTGTCCCTAAAAAGGATTTTAAATTCTGAATTTCTTCATTTAAAGCTTGTAGACGTACAGAATCTTGTCTGAGCATGGCTTGTCTTTCTTGATCGTAAGACTGATCGCGAGCTGTGCTTTCCATCTCAGCTAATTTTGACTGAAAATAAAGACGATCTTCTTGACGACGCTCCGCTTCGGATTCTTTATAATTTTCTAATTCTTCTTTCCAATCAACCTCACCCAATCTTTCACGCTGGCTCTCAAGCGACTCAAGTTTTTCAGCAATATTCTTTAGTAAAACTTGTTCAGCAGATTTCTCATCTCTTCTTTCTTTAAAACTTGCTGTCATTATGCTCAGGACATCACCGCGCGCACGATTGAACCTAGAGGCAACCATAACAACTTGTCTGATATTCTCAATCAATTCAGGCGCTGCACCTTCTTGAATAATTATGCTGATTTCTAGATTTTTTAAACTGGCCATTGAAGGGAGTTTTTCAGTTTTTGTTCTAGAGACAACATTATCATCAACGGGAGCATCCATTTTAACTTCAACTTCATTTTCTTCATCGGGAGCATTTTCAGCGGTGAAATCAAAGCCAGGGATTGGCAAACCTACACCGCCGCTTGTTGGAGTATTATCATCCAATAAAAGGTTTTCAGCGGAATTGAGGGACTTAATTGCACCGCTAGGAGAAAAGGTTGTTTGATTCTCAACAGCGCTACTTATTTCCAAATCAACGCTTACGTCAACGACATATTTGCGATTATCAATTACTTTTTCTAAAGCATCTCCAATACGTTTTCTTAAGCTATTTTCAAGCATCAGTTTTTGAGCTAAGTATCCACTCGATTGCCCAAAAGCAACACTAATAATTAGTCCAAATAAAACATATCTAAATAGATTGTTTATTCGATTTTTCATAACCACTCCCTTTTCATATAAATTTTATTATTATTTTTCTCAATTAAAGCTTATTTGGAGCTAAAAAAGTTATTTCAACTCGACGATTTCGTGCCTTTTGTTGAGGATTAGAATTATATTTTTCTATTAAATCTCTTGAAATAATCTCGGCAGTATTTCTGTCTCTTGGTACAAACTCTCCATAGCCAACGGCTTGCAGTCTTACTGGGTCAACTTTTAAATCAATTAATAATCTCACGACAGCTGCAGCTCTAGCTCCCGATAATTCCCAGTTGCTTGGGAACTTTGCAATTAAGGCTTTTGGCAGGGGATCGCTATCAGTATGACCTTCAACTGCAATCATGTTATAAGACTCATCAATTGTGGGTACAATTTTCTTTAAAATTTCAAGAAAGCCCGATTTTGTAGTTGCCGAACCTGATTCAAAGCTGATATCAGATGAAATTCCAATTGTAACGCCTTTGGGGCTTGTTGTTACTTCAACAGGTTTTTCCCCGGTTTCTGGATCAGCAGCCATTTCTTCAATCATTTTTGTAGCGGCTTTATGAATATCCCCTAAAGACATAGCTTGGTT
>JAYZKF010000087.1:0-17655 GCA_036163755.1 Fidelibacterota bacterium | reverse complement strand
AAAACAATATTTAATAATAAGATTTATTTATTCCTTTTATTTGCTGCAACAATACTTTCTTGTTCAAAAAATGGATTGTCAGTAGATGAATTAGATAAAAAATATAACATTTACATAAGTCGTTTATCAGATGATGAAGTAAGAAAAAATATAAAAAAAGGATTATTGCCAATCGCGATAAAAGATAATATTGATGTTGTAGGTTTTGCAAATACGGGAGGTTCTGTAGCTCTTGAAAATAATTATCCTTCAAAAAATGCCCCGCTTATTCAAAAATTATTAGATAATGGATATTTTATAGCAGGTAAAACCAATCTTTCAGAATGGGCGAATTTTAGATCATCGAGTTCTACAAGTGGATGGTCTAGTATGGGAGGTCAAGTAATTAACCCGTATGGTTTAAATAGAACTCCATGCGGTTCAAGTTCAGGGTCTGGTGTGGCGGTTGCTACTGGAGTTATTGATGTTGCAATTGGCACAGAAACCAATGGATCAATAAGTTGCCCTTCTTCAGTGAATGGTATTGTTGGAATAAAGCCCACTGTTGGATTAGTTAGTCGAACTGGTATTATTCCAATATCTCATACACAAGATACAGCGGGTCCAATGGCTAGATCTGTTAGAAAAGCAGCAGAAGTATTAGAAGTTATTTCAGGAAAAGATGAAAATGATCCAGCTACTTTATTAATCCCTGAAGATTACAATTTTACATTTACAGATGAATTAAGCACTGATGCACTAAAGGGTAAAAAACTGGGATTGCTTCCTACAGGTAGCGATGATGAAGAAGGGAAAAAAGCCCTAAAAAAAATCAAATCTATTCTTGAAAAGGGTGGGGCAGAAGTTATAGAAGTAAAAGATGATCGTGTTAATCCATCTAAAGAAGAGATTTTAGTGCTTATGTATGAGTTTAAGATTGGTTTAGAAAAATATCTCGCCAATTCAAACTCATCTCATAAAACCCTTAAAGAATTAATAGAATACAACGAGGAAAATAAAGAAAGAGTACTTAAGCATTTTGATCAGAGCATTTTTATTGAAAGTGATAAAACCTCATCAAAAGAATCTGAATACCTTCGCGCCTTAGATGTTGTTCTTGATTCAAGAAATCAAATTGATAAATTAATTAATGAAAATAATGTTGATGCTTTAGTTGGATTATCATGGAGCCCTGCATGGGAGATTAATCATGATGGCGGTGATGATGAAGCAATTGGGAAACAAAGATTTTGGGTAAATGGTGGTCGAGCTGCTATGGCAGGTTACCCTAATGTTATAGTCCCTTTGGATTTTGTTGATGGATTACCAATAGGAATGTCATTTATTGGCAAAGCTTGGGAAGAAAAAAAATTAATTAACTTTGCTTATGCGTTTGAAAAAATAAATAATTTTTTCCCTACTCCTGAATTATAAAATTATCGATTAGAAATAATAGCAACTATAACTTATTGATATAAATAAGTTCTAGATGTACTGGTAGAAAGGTTTTCGAATTGGGAGCGAGAACTTTTACCTCTTCAATAAATGGATAACCTTTTGACTCCGCAGCTTTTGATTGTGGCGCGCCATAAGGAATTCTAAAATCATCCCAGTGCGTCGGTATTATTACTTTTGGATAATTTGTAAGAGATAATAATCTTTCAGTATAATTAAAAATTTCTTTTCTTGAATTAGCAGAACCAGCTAATAAGACATCCGGCCTCAGCCCTTTTACCTCATTCTCAATAAAATTCATAGAGCCCATTGTTAATATTTTATTATTCTTAAATCTAAAATAATACATTAATGAGTTTCCCTCTACAAATTCTTTGATCATCATAGGTGTTTTAACATCTTTTGGGATTATGGCAGAACTAAAATATTGTTTTTGTCTCAACGCAGAATGTAATGAAGGAAGTACTTTTACAGAAAAACTGCCAAATGAATAATCTTCTCCACCTTTGACCGTAATAATTTGCTTATTTGGTATACCATGCGCTCTTAAAATATTGGCAAGGCTTTCGGTTCCAACAACTTTTGCCCCTGTTTTTTTTGCTATGTATGGAACGTCAGCAGCATGATCAAAATGGGTATGATGTACAAAAATATAATCAGCGGAATCTATGTGACTATTTATTACTGTCGTATCAGGAGTGAAGTAATCATCTCGAAAATACTTTTTCCTATCATCGTCACCCCAGTCTCTATTTAACGCTGATGTTGAAATTGATTTAGTTGTACTATTCCCAACAAGTTTTACTCTAGAGAGATATGGATCAACTAAAACTGTAGAATTCTCATCATTAATTTCCCATCCTGCAGCACCTAAATATTTTAAACTTAATTTTGAATTATCTTTTGGTAATTGATTACATGCTGAGAGAAAAAACATCGAACCGATTACTATATTAAAAGATTTAAATAACATAGCTGATATCCTTATTTTGTTTTTAATAATTTACTTTTCGCCAGAAAAATTTTTCACATGCCAAAGAGAAAAGTTTGAAAGTATTTGATCTCCTCTTCGAACTTTAAATTCTTTTAATGGGAGGATCTCAGTGAAGTAGCTTTCTAAAAACTTTGGAAATCCCATGCCATGTTTTATAAAAATGAAATCATCATTTTTTTGAGTGATATTAGGATATAGAAAAGAATAAAGTGTTTGTTGATATCCAATTGATAAACATGTGGCTTCAAGTTTTGGCTCAAGGTAAAAATTTATCATTGATGGAATTTGAAAATTATTTGTGGCTATGCGAGTATTACTTAATTCAGGATTCTCATTTAAAAATTTTTCTAATCCATTCAATAACCCATCATACATATAATATCTATTTGTTATATCAGCATCACCTTTAACAGGAAGAGTAGGTTTGAAAGTTTGTACTGTAATTATAAATATTAAAAGTAATGAATAAATAATTTGTGCATAATAAAATCGTTTTTGTGAGTTATTAATTTGTAATGCTAATAAAAATAGTCCGCTTAAGAAAACGGGTGCAGGCCAATTCAACTCAAATTTTGAAAATAGTGAATGTCCTAAAAAATAACTTAATGGAACGATGGTTACAATTGTGAAGAATTGAATGGAATCAGATGAACTTTTCCAGCTTTTTAGATTTGCAAAGGGTTTGATAACTGAAAAATAAAAAAATAAAGGTCCGCTAATTACGGCTAAGCCTAACCATAAATTAATAAAATGTCCAAATCCACCCCCGCGGTAAATGTGACTTCCTTGATTACGTACGAAAGCAAAGTCATTTTGAAAATTCCAGATTATAAATGGTAAGAAAATTAGAAATGCTAGAGTGAACGATCCATAATAGTGAATATTTTTAAGCCAGTGACGTTTTTCTTTAATTAATATTGGGTAAAGTGCAATACCAATAGCTGGAAATAGCGCTGATATTTTTGATAAGACTGCAAGGCCCAACATTCCACCGCCTATATAAATATATTTTTTATTTACACAGTAAGCTAAATAATAAAACATCATAGCAAGAATCGTAAAAAATGTCATGGGCACATCAGGGGTAATTACAATTGAATTTGTATGAAACAGCATATTGGCAGTTAAACTCAATGATAAAACAATACCTGTTTCAGTATTAAAATATTTTTTGCCAAAATAGTATAAAATAATTGTTAATACAGACATTAGTGTTGTGGCACCTAAGCGAACAGTAAAGCTGTTCTCCCAAATAAGGGTAAAAAGCTTTATTAAATAGGCGACTATTGGTCCATGATCAACGTATCCCCATGCTAAATGTCTAGCATAAATTGCATAGTAGGCTTCATCATTTATTAATAATGTGTTAGAAATAAATAAAAGTCTAATTATTAGTAATAATAGACTTAACCCTACAAAAAATTTGAAATTTATATTACGCATTTATTTAAATACCCAATATTTTGATCCTAAAAAATTAATCATTGTTCCACCAGCAATTCCAAATGCCTGAGCTACAACTTTAATTGCTGGATCAAAAGTTTCTATAAACCACCATAAAATTAATAGGTTTATAAATAATCCAACCGTAGCCACAAATAAAAATCTAAAGTAGTTTGAAATTTTAGGTGCATTAGCTCCCATGTCTTTTGTGAAAGTCCAAAAATGATTTAAAATATAGTTTTGTAAGCTAGCAATTAGGAATGTAATTATTGAAATCTGCAATGCAGGAAACATCATTATATCTACAAAAATATAAAATAAGGCTAGGTTTGTAATAGTTCCCAACAAACCTACAGCAAGAAATTTCGGTAATTTCATTTGGTATATGGTGTGTTTGAATGATTCATCGAGGTTAAATTAAATCTCATATTCCATGTTTGAAATATGCATTTAGGATAAGATGTTAATACCATTGATTGAAAATAAAATTCCATTTATTGATGTAAGAGCTCCCAGTGAATTCATGCTTGGTGCGGTTCCAACTAGTAAGAATCTACCTATACTTTCTAATAATGAGCGAACTGAAGTAGGTAAAATCTATAAGGAAAGTGGTAACAAGGCTGCTATTGAAAAAGGTTATTCACTTGTAAATGGAATAACAAAAGATAAAAGAATATCTAATTGGATAAAGTTTGTCAATAGAAATCCCCAAGCGAAAATGTATTGTGCAAGAGGGGGGCAAAGATCAAAAATTGCGCAAAATTGGATGAAAGAAAGTGGTATAGATATTGATATTGTTAAAGGGGGATTTAAGGCACTTCGAAATACGTGTATTGAAGTTTTAGATAATGCTTCTAGGGATGATAAAGAATGGATGATAATTGCAGGTAAAACAGGGTCAGGTAAAACAAAAATTATTAAGCAATTAACTAATAGTATAGACCTTGAAGGATTAGCTAATCATAGAGGTTCGGCTTTTGGTGGTTTTGAAACGCTCCAACCCACACCGGTTAATTTCGAAAATAATCTAGCTTATGATTATTTAAGTATTTCATCAAATAAGGTATTTATTGAAGATGAATCAAAAACAATAGGGCGCTTAGTTATACCGAAAATTTTTTTTAATAAAATGAATTCATCCAAATTAGTTGTAATTCAAGAACCTATCGAAAATCGGATTGAAAATATTTACAATGAATATGTTGGCAATGAAATTGAGAAAATTGGTGAGAAAAAACTATTAATTTCACTTCGTTATAACCTCCAAAAAATATCTAAACGCCTTGGGGGAACAAATTATAAAATCATTGATAATTTGATTAAGGATGCCTTTCAAAAGAATGATAAAAATATTCATTATGAATGGATTAAAACATTGTTAAATACCTATTACGATAAAATGTACGGTTACCAAATTAATCAAAAAAAAGACCGTTGTTTGGAATCCGGGACATGGAAAGAAATCAGTCATTTTTTGATGAGTTATTATTAAAAGATAGAATATAATGATTAAAATTTGCAGAGCGGTTATTTTTATATGTTTTTCTCTTGCGTTTGTAAATGCTCAAGATGAATTGGAAATTAAAAATCCAGATTATATGCCTTTCCATACGAAAATATTATGGGGTGAAAATGGTTTGGTTAAAAAAATGAATCTTTCTCCTGAATCAAGACAAAAAGAACTTGAGCTAAGAGTTAAGATGCTTCAAACTCATCAAAAACTTGCATTAGTTAGTTTAGGACTTCTTGCCTACCAATATTCATTAGGTCTTGAACTATCTGATGGCAATTATTCGAATTTGTCAAATCATAGAACATTTAGTAAAGTAACTTGGAGTGCTTATATGACATCTGCTTCATTAAGCTATTTTGCTCCACCTGCCTTAGTTTATGAAAAAAGAGTTAGTTCAATGAAAATTCATCGATGGTTATCCTACTTACATTTTGTAGGAATGATGTCTGTTCCTATACTTGGTAAAAATATTGCAAGTTCAACTAATAGATCCGCAGCGCTCGCTACTCATCAAGATGTCGCAACAGTTACTTTGGTTAGTATGCTATTATCTGGTCTATTAACTATATTGCCATACTAAATGAAATTTATTATTCCTCTTTTATTTGTATCATTTTTAAGCTCTCAGACTTATGAAATAAAAGGAGCTCAAATAAAATATTATGGTTCACATTTTCTACATGATTGGATTGGAGTTTCTAATGATTTAAATGGGAATGTATTTATCGATAAAAATAACTCTAAATATCAAGTTGATCTAAATGTCCCCCTAATATCCTTCAGTAGCAATAACTCTAATAGAGATTCAAATATGCTAATCCATACGGAAGCATTTAGTTATCCTGAAGTAATATTTAAATCAACTAATATTGTACTTAACCAAAATTTAGCAATGGTTGAAGGTGACCTTTTATTTCATGGTATAACTAAAAAAATTAAAACTTCAGCAACAATTGATATTGCAAATGGTTTTGTTGCGAATGGTTCATTTAATATTAATTTGAAAGATTTCAATATTGAAACTCCAACTTTAATGTTAATCAAAATTGATGATATAATTAAAATAGAATATTTTATCAGCATTAATTAAGTCCTACTGCAAAATTATTAAATCATAATATTTTAATATTATAATAGAGAAAATGAGAAAAGATAAATTTAGAAATATTGCCATAATTGCTCATGTAGATCATGGCAAGACTACTCTTGTTAACGCAATGCTAAAACAGAGCGGGACATTTAAAGCACACCAAGATGTTGCGGATAGAGTAATGGACTCTCTTGACCTTGAAAAAGAACGTGGAATTACTATCACTGCAAAAAATACTGCAATATTTTACAATGAAATAAAAATTAATATTCTTGATACTCCAGGTCATGCGGATTTTGGTGGTGAAGTAGAAAGGAGTTTGAACCTTGTTGATGGCGCACTATTGCTGGTTGATGCAAGTGAAGGTCCGTTACCACAGACTCGGTTTGTATTAAAGAAAGCCTTAGAAAAAGATTTACCTGTCATTCTAGTCATCAATAAGATTGATAGAGTTGATGCTAGAATTGATGATGTTATTAATGAAGTATATGATTTGTTCATTGACCTTGGTGCATCTGATAAGCAAATAGAATTCCCCATTATTTATACAAATGCCAAACAGGGGATAGCACATGATGTGCTTGAGAGTGAATCAAAAAATCTAACTCCGCTATTTGAATCTATTCTTAATAGTATTCAAGGTCCACTCGTTACAGATGAGCATATAGCCCAGTTTTTAATTACAAGCCTAGATTATGATTCTTATGTGGGACAGATTGCTGTTGGGAGAGTTAATAATGGTAAGCTGTCTATGAATGAGGCTTATTCATTATGCACTAATAATGAAAATAAACCAAACCAAAAATTTTCAGCTCTCTATACATTTCAAGGATTAAATAAAATACAGGTTGACGATGTAGAGGCAGGAGATATAATAGCTTTTGCAGGAATAGAAGATATTTCAATTGGGGACACTATATCGGATAATGAGAATCCAGTGCCTTTGCCACGTATTACCGTTGATGAGCCAACAGTATCAATGCTTTTTTATGTTAACAATAGCCCTTTTGCTGGAAAGGATGGGAAGTTTTTAACTACTCGTCATTTATCAGAAAGGTTAGATAAAGAGACTCTTAGTAATGTTTCCTTACAAGTAATTACTACAGATAGAACGGATGTTTTTGAAGTGCGTGGTCGAGGTGAGCTTCAAATGGCTATTTTAATTGAGACTATGAGAAGAGAAGGATATGAGTTTATGGTTTCGAAGCCTCAAGTGATTACTAAAGAAGAAAATGATAAAATAGTTGAGCCAATGGAAAAAGTTTTTTTAGATATACCTGAAGATAAGGTTGGAGTTTTGACTGAAAAACTGGCTGAAAGAAAAGGGAGAATGATAAATCTGCAGAATCATGGATCGGGTCGAGTTAATCTTGAATTTTCAATACCATCAAGAGGTCTTATAGGTTTCAGATCTCAGTTCATGACAGATACTCAGGGCGCAGGTATAATGAATAAACTTTTTGATGGACATGCCCCCTGGTTTGGACCAATTCCGCAAAGAAACTCAGGCGCCTTAGTTGCAGATCGTAATGGAAAAGTTACTACATATGCTTGCATTGGGATGGTTGACCGCGGAGAACTATTTTTAAATGTTGGCACTGAAGTATATGATGGAATGATCATTGGTGAACGTAATAGAGATGGTGACCTAACTGTTAATATTACTAGAGAAAAAAAACTTACTAATATGCGAGCTGCAGGATCTGATAATACAATCACGCTACGTCCACCTAAGCAACTTTCTCTTGATCAATGTATTGAATTTATAGCAGAAGATGAGTTAGTTGAAGTAACTCCCCTTAATATTAGGCTCAGAAAAATGGAACTGAATCAAAACAAAAGGGTTATAATGAAGAGAAAAGAAAAATACAACTCGGATTAATATTGATAAGAAAAATCCTCATAACTTACATCTTCATTTCAATATCGCTTGGCCAGGTTGAATTTACAATCAGCGGAAAGATTATAGATAAAGTCTCCGGTCAATCTTTACCAGGTGCTAATGTATTCGAAACAACTACTGAGGAAGGTACATCAAGTAACGCTGAAGGTGAATATTCATTACTTCTTCCCGAAGGGAATTACAAATTTAAAGTAAGTTATATTGGATATAATTCTATTGAGAGCGAAGTATATCTAAATAAAAATATTACTATAGATTTTCAACTTGAACCAGATCCAATAGCAATGAGAAGTATTGATGTTTCAGGAATTGCGCCTGATCACAATATTAAATCAACCGAGATCAGTATTGAAAGGCTAAGTATTCGTCAGGTTGAACAAATACCTGTAGTCATGGGTGAAACGGATATAATGAAAACTATACAACTTTTACCTGGAATCACTAGTATTGCTGAAGGACGTAGTGGATATATAGTTCGAGGAAGCGGTATTGATCAAAATTTAATTTTGATGGATGGAATGCCAATCTATTATTCATCTCATATGCAAGGATTGTACTCTGTATTTAATTCTGACGCAGTTAAAGGATTAACAGTTTATAAAGGTGGTGTGCCAGCTCGATTTGGCGGAAGAGGTGCGTCGGTCCTGGATGTAAGAATGAGAGACGGAAATATAGAACAATTCCAAGGTAGCGTAAGTGCGGGCTTAATTACTTCGAAATTTTCATTAGAGGCACCTATTATTAAGGAAAAATTTTCACTTTTCCTTTCTGGAAGATCAACCCGACTTAGTGGCGGTAGTTTGTATGATGAAATCAATGATGGGACTCAAACCGGTGGCCGCTTAAATAGTGATAAAGGATCTAATTCCGAAAAAAACAGCGGAGGGAAAGTAGAGAGTGGTGATTTTCGATTTTTTGCACCTAATGAAAGTTGGTTTGATATCAATGGTAAGGCCATATATCATATTAATGAAAAACAAAACTTGAATTTGTCTTTCTATATTGGAAGAGATAGCGCATATACAGTGGGGTTTACGGAATGGGGCAACCGTGCAGCATTATTGCGTTGGGAAAATCGCTTTGCAAATAAATGGTTATCAAATACCTCATTTATATATAGTAAATATTACACAACTAATATTTCAGGAATTTATCATTTTGATTCTGGGGTAAAGACACAAAGCCTCAAACAGGAATTTTCATTTTTTCCGGATTTAAATAATGAGATAAGATTTGGCTTCAGTTCAGAATATCAAGATTATAATCATGGCTCATTAAAAGATGAAACTCTTGATGATGGAGGAAAATTTATGCCTGGGATGCAAGGCCTTGAAAGTGCGCTTTATTTAGAAAATGATCAAAAAATAAATGACAGAATTTCTTTATACTATGGAATTCGAAATTCATTTTATCATCAATTAGGTCCAGGAGATCGTTTTACTTATGATGAAGTGTCCAATGAACCTATAAATGCAGAATTCTTTTCGGGAAAATCAGATGTGATGTCTTCTTATAGTAACTTAGAACCTCGGTTATCGATGACCTATCTTTTATCAGATCAGAACTCTTTCAAGATTTCTTATAATCGTAATGCTCAATATTTGAGATTAATGTCTTTAGGTGCAGAAATTGAATGGTACGATATTTGGATGCCAACAACTAAAAATATTAAGCCTATGCTAACTGATCAATTTGCCATGGGCTATTTTCATAATTTTAATAATAATGAAATAAAAGCTTCTGCTGAAACATATTACAAAATATTGAATGGTGCTGCTGACTTTGAAGATGGTTTACATAATTATTTAGTTGATAACTTAGAGGCATATGTTGCAACAGGTAAAGGTTTGGCATATGGTTTTGAAGCATCTATTGAAAAACCAAATGGAAGATTAAGTGGTCGTGTTAGTTATAACTATGGTAAGAGTGATTATAAAATTGATGTTATAAATAAAGGACGATGGTATCCATATCGATTTGATAAAACACATAGCCTTACGATGCTTTCTAATTTACAAATCACAAAAACCTTTTCCGTTTCAAGTACATTTATATATTCAACGGGTCGACCAGTAACTCTTCCTGAAGGGTATTATTATATAAGTGGTATACCATTCCCTTACTGGGAAGGAAGAAATAAGTATCGTTTACCAGATTATCACCGTCTTGATTTAGGAATTAAATATTCACCAATCTTATTGAGAAAATGGACAGGTGGTATTAAAACAACAATAGATGTGGCTTTATATAATGTTTATGATCGAAGAAATATTCATACTATAAATTTTGTTCAAGGTCAAAACAGGTTATTTGAGCAAGTTGGACTAAGTACTTATGGCTTTATGCCTAGCATTAATATCAGTTTAGAGTTTTAGAGAATGAAAATTTATAAAATTTTATGTCTTTCCTTTTTATTTATTCTCTTTTCATGCGATGGGTTCAATGAAGAAAATGTTCCTATTAGTGTTAATGTAGAGGATGTAGAATCCATCTTAGTCATAAATGGTGAAATCGAAGAGGAAAAATTAGCTTGGGTTCAAATCAGTTATTCTGAAGATATAGATGCTTCTATATCTTCACCAATTAACTATGAGATAAATGCCCTGGTATCTATTTCAAAAAGTGATGGTTCAAGTGAAGAAATGAATCATATATATAATGGAATCTATGTTGGTAGTAGTATTAAAGGTAAAGTTGGAGAGACTTATACGATGACCATTAATATAGGCGCTCAAACTTATAGTGCCACTTCAACCATGTTATCACCCCCAGGTTATCAAGGGGCTTGGGTATATCAACTAGCCTCCAATAATAATGGAAAAAACTCCAGTGAAAAGAGTGGCGCTAGTAAATACTCTGATGAATGGATTATTAATGATCCATCCTCAACTCGCAATCGTTATCTTTTCGAATGGTGGGCAAATGGAGTTCATTATATTAGACAAGACTGGGCAATAGATGATAATCGTGTTGTTAATGCAAATGAAGGTCTAAAGTTATTTACAGTCACATTAGATCCCCTAGCAAATCAGCACATTCAGCATCGTACTGCAGAAATTGATAAGATTACATATGATTATTACAATATGTATGAAAAAATTGTAAGGGGCCTTGTGAGTATAACTTCACAAACACCATATAATCCTGTTTCAAATTTTGGTAATAATACAATTGGCAATTTTCGTGCAGTAGCTTTTTCTTCAGCAATCTTATTAACGCCCCCTGATATTTTTGTAATTGCTCAAAACAAACAAAATATCTTGGCATTTGAACCAAACGCTTTTTTTAAAAAATATAATTTATTTTGGAGCAATTCTTCTGGTGTAAATGAAAATTCAAATGTTGTATCTGATTTTAGATTAGGAATGACAAGTGACAATATTAACTTTCATGTTGATAACAACCTTAATAATGGTTCAACTTACTATTACCGCTTACAAGTTGAAGATAACGAAGGAAACGTTTCAATATTATCACCTGAAGTAAGTGCTGTTCCAAATGCAAATGTCCCCGCAGATACAACATCAATAACATTGGGTAATTTGCCAACCAATATTATTGCAACTCCCGGCAATGGCCAGATCACAATTTCATGGGTTCCAGCTTCAGATGGTAAACTTATGCATGGACTTTATTGGAGTAACCAAGAGGGCATTACCTTAAACAATACTTCGAAGAGTAATGCATTTTGGGATGTTCAATCCCCTTATGTCCATAAAGGGCTCGATAATTCACAAACTTATTACTATAGAGTGGCTGTATGGGATGGTTTAGAAATTCGTTTATCTAAAGAGGTTAGTGCTAAACCAAATTAGATTTAAATTTATTGTAAGTTTTATTGACCATTATGGATAATGGTATATTTCTTTTTTAAGGTTACTCCTCTAAATTAAAGTATGAGGAGTAATAAAATTTCATTCATCTTAGCTTTATTTTTTATTATCAGCTGTGCATCGAATGAACCGTCATTCAGTGCTGAAGATTTTAAATGTTATCCAAAAATGGTTTATCTTATACGTCATGCTGAGAAACAAAAAATAAAAGGAAATGAAAACCCTGAGCTAACAAGAAAGGGTTTTGCTCGTTCAGACGTATTAGCTGATTCACTAGGATATTTAATTGAGGGAATAATTTACTCTAGTGAGTTTGCTCGAAGCCAACAAACGGTTTCACCACTTTCTGAAAGATGGAATGCTGATATTAAGATTCATAGGGCAAGTGATCCTGATGGACAAGTGGAAAAAGCATTAAGTCATTGTGGCAAAATTGTAATTATATCTGGACATTCAAACACGGTCCCAAAATTAATTAACTTATTTGGGATTAAAGATGAAATTAAAATTGAGGATAATCAATATGGTGACCTATATATGATTAGCTGGGAAAACTCTCTGCCAAAATTAATTATAACTCACGTTGGTGAATAAAAAGGTGAAAAAAAATCTATTAATTTTTCCAATTTTGATGATTCTGATTGTGGGATGTGAAGACTATAGATTGAAATTAGTTGAAGAGAAAAGAAACTTAAAGACCTATCCATTCTCTGACCCAAATCCCGTACCAATTTTGACTCAAGATAAAAGATTATATCCCTATCATAAGTTTGTTGGATATACACATGATTCGACTTCACATGAATGGAAAGTGATTAGAATGGAGAATGAACATATTGAAGTTTATGTTCTACCTGAAGTAGGTGGTAAAATATGGGGAGCTATAGATAAATCAAATGGGGAAGAATTTATTTATAGGAATGAAGTAATGAAATTTAGAAATATTTCTCTACGAGGACCATGGACATCAGGTGGAATTGAATTTAATTTTGGAGTAATTGGTCATACTCCTGCAACAGCTACACCAGTTGATTATCTTATGCGGAAGAATAAAGATGGAAGTATTTCAACCTTTGTTGGTGGTATGGATCTTCCTTCAAGAACACACTGGCGGGTTGAAATAAAAGTTGAAAAAGGGAGGTCAAATTTTGAGACAAAAGCTATGTGGTATAATCCTACACCAATGGTCCAGCCTTATTACAATTGGATGACAGCTGCTGCATTTGCACAAGATGATTTGGAATTAGTTTTCCCAGGTAATCAATATTTAAAACATAGCGGCGAAGTTAAGAAATGGCCAATTGATGATAAAGGAAGAGATCTATCAATATATGATAACAATCGTTTTGAGGGTCACAAATCATATCATGTTGTCGGTGAATGGAAAAACTTTTTCGGCGGTTATTATCATGAAGATGAGTATGGATTTGGTCATTGGTCAAATCATGATGAAATGCCTGGACAAAAACTATGGCTTTGGGCTTTATCACGCGAGGGTGGAATTTGGGAAGATCACTTAACTGATACAGATGGCCAATATATTGAGTTTCAAGCAGGTAGACAATTAGTACAATATTCTCCAGGTGACCATATTAATCCAATTAGAAAAGCGGGTTTTGATCCATATGGCACTGATCAATGGTCGGAATATTGGTTTCCTGTTAAGGGTACTGGAGGGATTAAGGAGACCTCAAAAAATGGAGTGATGAATGTAGAAGTGGATGGAGATGGAATTTTGATTAATGTGCATTCATTTATTAAGTCTAATGGATTAATCAAACTTGTTTCTGATGATAATATTTTATTTGAAAAAGAAATACCATTCCAACCAATGATTTTACATTCCTTTAAGCTTCGGAAACCTAATGAAACTGATTTTGAAGTAATAGTAGAAGAGCTAGATTTACATTATCGTTCTAATCCATTAAAAATTGATCGACCCTATAAATTAGATGAAAAAATAATAAATGAAATCGGAGTCCTAGATCAAAAATATTACCAAGGTTATGAATTATTAAAAGAGCGTAAATATCAACAAGCAAAAAATTTATTTGAAGAGGTCTTAGATAAAAATCCTAATCATTTAAATGCAAATAAAGGAATGGCAGATTTATATTACAGAAATGGACAATATGCTGATGGAATTAATTCAATAAGAAAAAATCTCCAGATGAATGCTTATGATGCTGAATCTAATTTTTTAGCGGGAAATCTATATCGGGCATTAAATCAAATTACAAATGCTAAAGAGGCATATGGCTGGGCAGCTAGATCAATGGAATATCGTTCTAGTGCATTTGCACAAATAGCTGAAATATATTTAATAGAAAAAAAGTGGAAGTTGGCCATCGAATATGCAAATAAGTCTTTGGATTTCAATCGCTACAATTTCAATTCGCACCACGTTTTAATTATAGCTAATAGAAAATCAGATCAGTTGACTGAGTCAAAAAAACACATCAAAAGATTATTAGATCTAGACCCTTTAAACCATTTTGCAAATTTAGAATCCTATTTTTTAAACCCTATAAATAAATATTGGAATGATTATGTTTCGCTCATAAAAAATGAATATCCTGATCAAACCCATTTAGAGTTAGCAATATCTTATTATAATAGAGGACTAATTCAAGACGCATTGGATTTATTAATAAATTTATCTGAAAATAATAATCCTATGATCCAATTATGGACATCTTATTTAACGAATAATTTTTCTGGTTTAGAACCAATATCTTCAGAGAGTTCTGATTTTGTATTTCCATATAGAAGGGAATCCATTCAAGCTCTTGAATGGGCTTCACAAAATAATGATCAATGGGAATGGACCTACTATCTAGCATTGAATTATTGGGCTAAGGATCGAGATGTCGAAGCGCTTAAGTTGATGAATGATCTTGAAACTATACCTGATCATGGCCCATTTTACTCTGCCCGCGCTTATCTAAGGAATAAATATGAGAAGGAAGGAATTGTAGAAGATTTAGATCGATCAATATTATATGATAGAGATTCTTGGCCAATACAACTTAATGCTGTTAAATATTATCAAGATAAAGATCTATGGGAACGGGCGCTAGACTTAAGTGAAAAAGCAAATAGCCAATTCCCAAATAATTTTAATATTGAGGTTATGCACGCTAAATCATTATTAAATCTTGGAAGATATGATGATTGTATTGATATATTAAAAGTTACAAAAGTTCTTCCTTCAGAAATGGCTCGCGAAAGTAGACAGTTATATGAATGGGCATATATTGGAAAGTCTATTGAATTAATAAAAAATAAAAAAATATTAGCAGCAAAAAATTCAATTCAAGCTAGCAGAGAATGGCCTGACAACCTTGGTATAGGGAAACCCTATAAACCGGATGAAAGATTGCAGAACATTTTAGATGATTATTTAGATGATACAATGGATATAAATGGTTTGAAAAAAAGATTAACGCAGATATCAAAGGAATCAAACAGTTATAATATTACTTTAGTTAAATCAATTATGGATATTCTTAAATAAGATGAGTAAAAAAAATAAAAAAGAAAATGATTCTGCTGAATGGAAAAACTTAGGTTTTGCCGGATTGATCCTTAAAGCGCTTAATGATGCAGGGAAAAGTAAAGATAGAATTAAGAAAAAAGAGGTTGTAAAAAAAGAATATTGGTAAAAATTAACTTTTAGAATTTCTTATTTTTATTAGTAGATCACGTGTCAGTTTAATACCATCCATTTCACTATGAGTGTTACCTTCGTATTCAATCCCCACAAAACCTTTATAGCCTGCGTCAAGAACGATATCCATCATTTTATAGTAATCTGATTTTGTTTCATTTCCACTTGAGTCAAATTCATGGCTTTTTGCACTAACTGCTTTGGCATATGGCATAAGCTCTTTCATGCCTTGATACCGATCATACCATTCATCGCCTTCAATTCTAAAGTTTCCAAAATCGGGGAGGGTTCCAACACGAGGATGATCAACTCTTTCCATTACAGCTGAAAGCCATTTCCCATTTGATGAGAGACCGCCATGATTCTCAACAATCGTATTAAGTCCCAACGTATCACCAAACTCTGTTAATCTTCTTAATCCATCAGCAGCCAGCTCAATTTGGTCTTCATAACTCCCAAAACTTCTAGCATTTACACGTATTGAATGGCATCCTAAAAATTTAGCTGCTTCTGCCCATTTATAATGATTCTCCACAGACTCTATTCTTTTTTTCGAATCTGGATCGCCTAGATTTCCTTCATTATCGCACATAATTAGTAGGCTTTTTACTCCTAAGTCATCAGCTCTTTGCTTCATTTGATTTAGATATTTTTGATCCTTAGCTTTGTCAAAAAAGAATGAATTAACATATTCAACTGCTGAAATATTTAATTCATTTTTTGCAACTGAATAAAAATCTAAATGATCAATTTTCCCACTTTGAAGTGCTCTATGGAGAGACCATTCAGCTAGTGATATTTCAAATTGATTAGATTTTGAACAACTAGAAAGAAATGCGCTGCTAAATCCGCTTAATGCAACTGCACCTGTAGCGGTTGCAGTCTTTTTTATAAATTCCCTACGTTTCATATAATTTATAATTTTCTAATTCTAATATTACGGTACCATATCTCGCCATGATCACCTTGGAAACCAATATGCCCCTCATTGGATTTTGCAAAAGGTGGCATTGTATTAAATTTGCTTTTTGCGATTAAATTCCACATTTCATCACTACCATAATTATACTCTAAAACTTTGTTTCCATTAAGCCAATGTTCAATTTTATTGTCTTTTGCTTTAATGCGAACCTTATTGAACTCTCCTACGGGTTTAAGGATAACGTTGCTTGGCATTATCAAATCATAAAGTGCACCAGCTGAAGAAAGAGTGTTTTTCCCATCAGTATGTGTATCATTATCAAGAACTTGCATTTCAGGTGCTGATTGCCAAATGTAATCGCCTTCTTCAGTAGCATAATAAAATATTCCACTATTTCCTCCACTAGAAACTTTCCACTCAAGTTCTAATTCAAAATCTTTATAAATATTTTCGCTAATTAGATCAACGCCATGGCCAGGTATTGTTTTCAATGCACCATCTACAACAACCCAGTCTTCAGATGGAAAACCTGATTGGCGATATCCACGAATCCCATTTACTGTTTTTCCATCAAAAAGAACTTCCCATTCATTTGTATTGGAACAACTGACAAGAATTAATGATGTCATAAATAAAATTAAATTTTTCATATACTATCCTTTTGGATTCCATTCTCCCTTAGCAACTGCTGGAATAAATGTTTCTATTTCATTATTTGGCAACTTTATTGTTTTTTCTTGTTCAGCACTCATATAAGCTGCCATTAAAAGTCGAGTTACATCTAAACCATCATCAAAATTTTCTTCTGGCCGTTTTCCCTTCAAAAAACTTTCAACCATATGGCGATTTTCAG
>JAYZKF010000086.1:0-3065 GCA_036163755.1 Fidelibacterota bacterium | reverse complement strand
ACAACTTTAGTGAAACCAGCTTTTATAGCATCATATACAGAATAATCAATAATGGTTTCGCCATTAGGACCTACTTGATCAAGTTGTTTTAATCCACCGTATCTTGAACCCATCCCAGCTGCCATCACTAAAAGTGATAGATTTTTCACTTTTTTAATATCCTTTCATCTAAATTATTTTTCAATTTGTGTGCCTATATCGGAGTGAATTAAATATGTTTTCCCCCCTGCATTCTTAATCGCCTCTGCAACTTTTTCTGGATTATCAGGGGCATAGGCAAACATACATCCTCCTCCTCCTGAACCATTAATTTTCCCACCATAAGCTCCCGCATTTAATGCAGCTTCCAACATATTTTCTATCTTTTCCGTACTAATCTGTAATATATCTCTTAAAACCGAATGATGATCATTTAGCAATTGCCCAATGATTTTATGATCAATTTTATCCTTATTTAACTCTAATAGGGCTTCATTAAGAATTTCTTTATTTTTTATTGTACCAAAATACAATTCTTTTTCATCATTATCTAAGTTAGTCAAATCATGATTCGAACTACATGATTTAAAATCAATTCCAGGGTTTCGAAACTCTAGCTTCTTCATTAATTCTAATCTAGAATCTTTGCAGCGAAATAATACGCGCATCGTATCTTTTGGCTCTAATGAATCACCAAGTATAAATGTTCCTAGTTTTGCATTTATTTTTTCTATCTTAATACTTGGTTGAGATTCAAGATGAATAAATCCACCTATAGATGTTGTATACTGATCCATCATCCCACCTGGCTCATTAAACTCTAATGATTCTGCTCTATAAGCAATTTCTGCTATTTTTTTCAAATCCCATAGTACAGGTTCATCAGCCATTTGAGATAAAAAATGGATCCAACTCACCATTATAGCAGATGAACTACTAGTGCCTGATTGTATAGGAATTTTACTTGAAACTTCACAGTTAAAGCCATGGGAGAAACTTAAACCTTCATCCATGCAAACCTTGATTCCACTTTTATAATAATCTCTTTTATTATCGTATATTAAATCATCCAAAAAAAAAGACTCAGTATCATCTAGATCGGGTTTACGAATAGTCACTTGTTTATTTGTGGCTTTGCCCCCTTTAATATAGCTGCGAAGAGAAATTGCCATAGCTATTATTGGCAAACCAAGATAATCTTGATGCTCACCAAATAAACAAATTCTTCCAGGAGTGCTTATTTCCAAAGTTTTTTTAATCCAAATGCAGATATAATTGATATGCCAAGAAGCAGATAGCCCATCGCATTGCCATAAATCAGTTGACCTACACCAATAAGAATACTGTAAACAACTATACAGCCTAAAATCATTAGTAATATCCCTTTTGGTAATATCCAAGTATCTGTTGTGGATGCTGTATATCTTGACCAACCGGGTCCACCAGGATTAATTTTTTTAACAAAATTTTGTAGTGTTTTTTCATCATCTGGTGGTGTAACAAAAGTAGCTACAATCCAAACTAAAGTAGTAAGAATTGCACCAAAAACAATTTTTTCCCATTCTTCTAGCGCTGAATTCCCAAAATTGAAATAAGCAGCTATGACTAGTGAACTTATCATAGCAACAATTTCAGTATAGGCATTAATCCGCCACCAAAACCAACGTAAAATGTAGATTAAACCTGTTCCTGCACCTATCATAAGTAATAGAGTGAATGCTTGCCCAGCACTAGTTAACAACAATCCCAACCCAGCTCCAAGAAAAATTGATAAAACTGTGAAAATTCTACCAACTCTAACTAGATCTTTATCAGATGCATTTGGCTTTATAAATCTGTGATAGAAATCATTAACTAGATAGCTCGCACCTAAATTTAATTGAGTTGACATTGTACTCATGAATGCCGCTATTAATGATGCAGCTACAAGCCCTAAAAGACCTGATGGTAACAAACTTAACATAGCAGGGTAAGCTACATCATGCCCTAATTTATCAGCAGGTAAGTTTGGGAACGCCTCCCGTATATCACTTAATTCCGGGAAAATCACTAATGATGATAATGCAATGAGTATCCATGGCCAGGGTCGCAATGCATAATGCGCAATATTAAATAAAAATGTTGCAGCTACAGCATTTTCTTCATCTTTCGCAGAAAACATTCTTTGTGCAATATAACCTCCTCCGCCAGGCTCAGCTCCAGGATAATAACTTGCCCACCATTGAACTGCTAGTGGAACAAACATTACAGGGATCCAGACATTTGGATCTGATAAATTTGGCAAAATTGAAAGTTTATCTACAACATTTGAATGTGAAATTAATTGAGATAAACCTCCCACTTGAGGTAATCCTAAAATATAGAACATAGCCCAAATAGATCCTACCATTGCTAGAATAAATTGGATAAAATCTGTCATAATCACAGCTTTAAGACCGCCAAGAGTGGAATAAGCTAGCGTAATTGAGCATGCAATGGAAAGAGTAACCCATCCTGGCCATCCAAGTACAATCTCACCAAACTTTACCGCTGCCAAACTTACTGTACCCATAACGAGGACATTAAAAACTAATCCTAAGTATAATGCGCGAAATCCTCTTAAAAATGCTGCTGCCTTTCCACTATATCTTAGCTCATAAAATTCAATATCGGTTAACACCCCCGATCGATGCCATAATTTAGCGTAAACAAAAACCGTTAACATTCCAGTTAATAAAAAGGCCCACCAACTCCAATTACCAGAAACTCCATTTTGCCTCACTAAGTCAGTAACAAGGTTTGGCGTATCTGTAGAAAATGTAGTCGCAACCATACTAATACCTAATAACCACCATGGCATATTTCCACCCGCAAGAAAAAAGGACTTTGTGTCTTTGCCAGCCTTTTTTGACGACCAAATACCAATAGCCAGAGACAAAATAAAATATAACCCGACTATCAACCAATCTAATGTAGATAATGTCATCTAATATCTATCATCCAAACCAAAAATTGGTTTATTATTTTTCCATTTTCCACGAGTAAAATCTGGAATTTTTATTGATGCGCTATCTAGCTTTATCGATTTTTCTGATAGAGGTACAATG
>JAYZKF010000085.1:0-4307 GCA_036163755.1 Fidelibacterota bacterium | reverse complement strand
ATTTGGATGGCATCCCTCCAGCACCACGAGGGGTTCCTCAAGTTGAAGTGACTTTTGACATTGATGCAAATGGCATCCTTAATGTTAGTGCTAAAGATAAAGCTACGGGGAAAGAACAAAGTATTCGCATTGAAGCATCAAGCGGACTATCAGATGCAGAGGTTGATAAAATGGTTAATGATGCAAAAAAACATGAAAGTGAAGACAAAGCAAAGCGTGAAAAAATCGATATGGATAACCAAGCTGAACAGCTAGTTTATCAAACTGAAAAAAATATTGATGAGCATAAAGATAAGTTAAGCAAAGAAGAGAAGAAAACTTTAGAGGATGCACTAAAAAAGGTTAAATCTGCTAAGGAAGGTTCCAATGCTGATGAACTAAAAAATTCGTTAGATGAATTAAATAGCGCTTGGAATGATGTAGCATCAAAAATGTATGAAGCAGCTAAAGAAACTGACACTTCTGATAATTCTAAAGAGACTAAAAATAAAGCAAAATCAAAGACAAAAAAGAAAGATGATGCGGAAATTGAAGATGCTGATTTTGAAGTTGTAGATTAATCATCTTTATATTAAAAAATGATGTAAAAAAGCGTTCCAATTTTGGGACGCTTTTTTTGTTTATGGAACTTAAGGAACGTAACTTCATATGATGGAGAAAGCATTCAAAGAATTAATGACAAAGCGTCAAACAATAAATATTTTTCTTTTCATCGCAGTTGCCTTTTCACTATTTATCATTTTTAGGCCTAGTCTTTGGCAGGATAAAATTGAATCTTATTTAAATAATCAGCTGATGGATAAAGGTTGGTCAATTGATATTAGTGAATTATCAGGGCATTTATTATATAACCTTTATTCAGATAATGTAGAACTCAATCATGAAAATGGTTCATCAATATTGTTTCCTAAAGCAAATGCAGATATTGAAATAATTCCATTATTATCAGGGAAAATTGTATTAGATAAATTATTAGTATCTAAAACCGAGATCAGATTAATTGCTGAAAACAATTTAAATGATTCAATTATAGAAAACATAAAATTTGAACCTGAAAAAATTCCAATAAACATTAAACAAGTTTATTTAGATGGTAATATTTATACATCAAATACAGATTCAATGCCAGATGTTAAATTTCTTATTGATGGTAAAATAAAGTCATCCTTGAAAGAAATGAAAATTAATTTAGATGAAGTTGAGATTTCTTCTTCGATTCCTGGTCTTAATTTTTCCGGAGAAGGAATTGACGGAATTTTATCTTCTAAAAAAGTTGATCTAAATATCGATAGAGGAAATATTGACGATTTTGAGGTTAGTGGAGAATTTAGTTATGATTTTGAAAATGATAAGTATTTATCGGCAGAGTTAGATTTACTTGAATACGATATTCCTAAAAAAATATTTTCCCAATTACCACTTCAGCCAGAGTTATCTAAAATTTCTGCTAAATTAAATATAGAATCAAATATGGCTTATTATAGAGGTGATTTGTTAATCAAAAATGATTTGGGCTTAGATATGATTGGACAGTTTGATCTAAATAGGAAAGATGATGTTTTTAGATTAGACTCATTGCGATTATCTGATGACAAAACAAGTTTAAACATCATTGGCGCTTATGATAAGATGGGTCAATTTCATGGTATTGTTAATCTAATTAATTTTGATATAAGTGATTGGATTTCAAAAAGTAAAGAAACAGATCTTTCTGGATATTTATTAGTAAACGGTGAACTGTTTGATGATGAAATTTCAAACTTGGATATTAATGCAGAAATTAATGAATCAATTCTTTTTGAACGTGAACCATCATCTATCTCAGGTGGAATATCTTATCAAGATGAGAATTTATTTATAACTAATCCTATAACATTAACTATTGGTCCTTCAATTGTTACTATTAAAGGTGAATCAGATTTCAAAAATAAAAATATGTTTTTAGATCTTTCCTTGACGGAAGCTTCGACTTTCCTAATCAATAATTTTTGGTCAGATTCCCTTGATAGCGGTAATGCAACTGGTTCAATGCGAGTTTTTGGCCCCTTTAATGAAATTGGCATCAATACTGAATTAATAATAAATGATTTCAAATATAATGATATCATGTTAGATGTTTTTGAGCTTTCATCTGACATAGAAAATTTGAATAGTTTAGATAATGGTTATATTAATTTAAAGTTTGGAAATGGGTTTTGGAAAGAATATGGTTTTGAAAGTGGAACAGGGTCATTTATTTTAAAAAATGATTTGATAGAAATATCAAGTTTTGAATTAAAAAATAATGATGATTTTGTGCAATTAAACGGCTCAATATCCTCCGATAGTTTATTTACTTTAGATAGGTTCCAATTTGCATATCAAAATCACTATTTGGTTAATCCTAAACCCATAAAAATATTATTTAATGATGATTTTATTTCAACATTGCCATTTGAAATTCATGTAGATGATGGAGTTGTTGAAGGTTTTATAAAAACAAATCCTATAATGGGTGATTTGAAATTTTCAAATGTTACTACTGATTTATTAAGTCTATTTCCTTTGGATTATTCTGGATCAATAAAAGGAAATATTTTTGGAGAGGTTTCAATTGGGAAAAATTTAAATCCAAAAGCATTTGAGCTTAACGTTAATCTTAAAAATGGAGAAATTGCTAATCAACCATTTGACGATTTTGAAATTTTGACACATTTCAATGATGGTATATTGGATTTGGAAGTTTTGAAACTAACATATGGTATTGACACAAATTTTGATATTCAAGGACAATATCCGATAATTATTGATTCAACAGAATCTGAAAAAGTCAATCTCAAATCTAATTTTAAGAATATTAATATGTCCTTTTTTACCCAGTTTTCAAAAATATGGAAAGATAATCTTTTTGGTACATTCTCAGGTCAATTCAATATGGGCGGCACGACAAAAAAAACAAGTTTTGATATTAATGGGAAAATTGATAATGCTGTTTACAAGGGCGTTCCACTTGGAACAGTTAAATGGACAGGAAATTATAGTAACAAAACGTTAACCTTTGATCAATTTACTTCCGATTGGGCAGAGAATCATATATCAGGATCAGCAATATTACCTATAGTATATGACCTCGCAGAAACCGAGAAGACCTGGCATTCTGAAGGAGAACTATTGGTAAAAACACAAGGGTCTTTCAGTTCCGCAGTATTTTTATCAACATTTTTAGCTGAAACTGATTCCATTGTAGGAGATATTAATATAAAATTAAATATTAGAGGACCAACTAATAGCTTGATTAGAGATGGTGAAATCTCCATTGATGATGGATCAATTTATACGATTTTAATGGATGAACCTGTAAGAAATATTTCAGCTTCAGCTACTTTATCAGATAATATTATGGAAATTTCTTTATTTAATTCAACCATAGATGACTCTGACTTGAAGAAAAAAATCGATAATAATTTAAATTTATCTGGGAAAATTGATTTTAAACGATTTTTTGAACCTAGATATGATTTAAAAATTTTAGGCAATAATATTTTCTATAGATCGTTAAATGGAGATATTGAAGGATATGGTGATTTAGATTTGACTATCATTGGTAAAGATACCTTGGAAATAGTTGGCGCGATTAAAGCTAAAAATGGGGCTATTTATAAGGAATTTAATAGTGAACAGGCCTTACCCTCTATAGAAGAAAAAGGCAGAATTACGACCAACTACAACGTTCGCTTTCCAATCGAGGATACTTTTTCTATTAGAAATTCTCAAATTGATGCAAAAATCACCGGTGAAATGGCCATGTCTAGACAATTTGATAGTGATTGGAATTATGCTGGGGAAATTGAATTTGTTGAAGGAAATATATATTATTATTTGGGTGATGTATTTGAAGAACTGAGAGGTTCAATGATATTGGATGGAGAGGGATTCAACCCCTTTCTTGAATTAAATGCTTCAACACAAATAGGTGATGCTAAAATCATGTTGGGAGTTTATGGCCCTTTTGATAACCCAGAGTGGACTTTTGATAGTGATAAAGGATATACAGAAAGTGATATTTTGCAGTTGCTTACTTTTAATACTCGTGTAGCAGAAGAAGGAATAACTACGGAAGGATTAGGGACTCAAGCACAAACAATCTTAGGAGCATATCTGGAAAGACAATTAGAAAAGAATTTCTTTAAATCAACAGGACTGAAGTCAACAGGATTGATTGAAGATGTTGAAATCTCTGGTACAGCAGAATTAATTAATCCAGGTCAGGGAGAAGAATTCAGTATTAGCGCCAAAGTAAATAAAAACTTTAGTTTAAGTTATAGGCG
>JAYZKF010000084.1:0-3416 GCA_036163755.1 Fidelibacterota bacterium | reverse complement strand
GCGAAGGTCCTTTTAAACGCTTAATTATTAGGGGAGCAACGGTTATTGATGGCGCTGGAGGACCGCCTAGAGGACCAGTAGACATCGTTATTGAAAATAATAAAATTACATCTATTTCAGGTGTTGGTTATCCAGGGGTTCCGATAAATCAACAGCGGAGGCCTAAAGAGGGAGATTACGAAATTGATGCACATGGCTCATATGTTTTGCCAGGATTTAATGATATGCATGTTCACGCTGGCAGTGTCCAAAAAGCACCAGATACGGACTATGTATATAAACTTTGGCTTGCTCATGGAGTAACTACAGTTCGAGGTGTTGGACTTGGATCAATGGAGTTTAGTTTAAGTGAAAAAGAGCGTTCTGCAAAAAATGAAATTACGGCTCCAAGAATTTGGGCATATCAACGTCCTGGTCAAGGTAAAGATTGGAAAGGAGGACCCATTCGTGATGCTGAGAATGCTCGTAAATGGGTAAAATATGCTGCAAAAAAAGGTATTGATGGTCTAAAGTTAGGTGCATACGACCCAGAAATAATGGCTGCTTTAATTGATGAAGCTAAAAAACAAAATTTAGGTACTACTGCTCATTTAGCTCAAACAGGTGTAGCACGTATGAATGTTATTGATGCAGCACGCCTTGGTCTAGGTACGCAAACTCATTTTTATGGATTATTCGAATCCATGTATGAGGAAAATGATATTCAACCTTGGCCGATGGATATGAACTATAGTAATGAACAACATCGCTTTGGTCAAGTCGCTAGACAATGGAAATTGGTAAAGCCTAACGGAGAAAAATGGGAATCTCTAAAAAAAGAATTAATCGAACTTGATTTCACCCTGGACCCTACGATGACTATTTATGCTGCAGGCCGTAATGTTATGTTTGCAAAAAATTCTGATTGGCATGATACGTATACTTTACCATCTCAATGGGATTTTTTCACCCCAAGTCGAGAAGCTCATGGATCATATTGGTTTGACTGGACAACGCACGATGAAGTTGCCTGGAAGAAGTTCTATCAAGTATGGATGCAATTTTTAAATGAATACAAAAACGCTGGTGGTAGAGTTACAACAGGATCTGACTCTGGATTTATATATAAACTGTATGGATTTGGCTATATAGAAGAATTAGAGCTTTTACAGGAAGCAGGGTTTCATCCTTTGGAGGTTATTCGAGCTGCTACTTTGCATGGCGCTGAAACCTTACATAAACCATTAGGAACAAAACCAGATTTTGGAATTGTTGCACCTGGATATTTAGCCGATTTAGTTATTGTAGATGAAAATCCATTAGCTAATCTTAAGGTATTGTATGGTACTGGTGCGATTAAAATCAATGATGATAATGAAGTCGTAAGAGTAGGTGGCATAAAATATACGATCAAAGATGGAATAGTTTATGATGCTAAGCAACTTTTAAAAGACGTTGAAAATATGGTGAAAAAAGCAAAACGCCGCGATGGGGAATTGGAAAAATACTAAGGTATAAAAAATGAAAAAAATATTTCTTACTCTAGTAAGCCTTTCCTTCCTGGTTGCGCAAGCTCCAGATCGGATTAATAAGAAAATTGATAAAATGGCTGACCGTTTGGAAAAAAAAGTCATTAATTGGCGTAGAGATTTTCATCAAAATCCTGAACTATCAAATAGAGAATTCAAAACAGCAGAGAAGGTAGCAAAACATTTAAAAAGTCTTGGGATAGAAGTGGAAACAGGCGTAGCACATACAGGAGTTGTCGGTATATTGAAAGGTGGGAAGCCTGGTAAAGTAGTAGCTCTAAGAGCTGATATGGACGCCCTCCCTGTTAAGGAAAAAGTAAATCTACCATTTGCATCTAAAGCAAAAGGGATTTATCAAGGCAATGAAGTAGATGTTATGCATGCCTGTGGACATGACAATCATATTGCTGGAATGATGGGTGCAGCTGAAATTCTTGCTGG
This sequence comes from Fidelibacterota bacterium, assembly GCA_036163755.1. Classification (GTDB taxonomy): domain Bacteria; phylum Fidelibacterota; class Marinisomatia; order Marinisomatales; family TCS55. The sequence goes on along the minus strand of JAYZKF010000084.1, from coordinate 1,467 downwards.
TATTCGTAAAGATATTCCAGGAACTGTAAAGTTCATTTTTCAACCTGCTGAAGAGGGTGCTCCTTTAGGTGAGGAAGGCGGAGCAACACTTATGGTTAAAGAAGGCGTTATGGATAGACCTAAAGTTGATGCAATTTTTGGTTTGCACGCATGGCCAGGATTAATTGGTACAGCTCAGTATCGTTCTGGACCAACGATGGCTGCTGCTGAAAGAATGAGGATAACTGTTACTGGAGTTCAAACGCATGGTGCAAAACCCTGGGGCGGAGTAGATCCCATAGTAGTGTCGTCTCAAATAATTATGTCATTGCAAACAATTGTTGCAAGGGAAATTGATATTACTGAAGTTCCTGCGGTTGTGACAATTGGTTCTATACATGGAGGTGTTCGCAACAATATTATTCCTGAAGAAGTAGTGATGGAAGGTACAATTCGCACTTTCAAGAAAGCAATTCGTGATCAAATTCACAAGAGTATTAAAGATAAAGTAGAAATGATTGCTAATGCTTCAGGAGCAAAGGCAAAAGTGGAAATTTTTAGCAATATTGCTAAAGTAACTTATAATGAGCCATCATTAACCGAACAGATGTTGCCCTCTCTTCGAAGAGTATATGGCAAAGAAAATGTTTTTGTAAGACCCTTTGTTACAGGTGCAGAAGACTTCCCGTTTTTTACTGACCATGCGCCTGGGTTATATTTTTTTAATGGTGTAGCGGTGGATCCATCAAAAGCATATTCAAACCATTCTCCATATTTTTTTGCAGATGAACGAAATCTAAAATACGGGATGAAATCAATGGCTCAACTTGCTGTAGATTATTTGTATCTAAATCAATAATTACTAATTGCATGATAGGAAATAATTAATTAATGAAATACATGCAAGAAAAGATCAGTTGGGATTCGGTTGAAGAAGAACAATTAAATCCATCGATAAAACGTAAAATGATATGGGGTGAGAAAGTAATGATAGCCCGATTAGAATTAAAGGATAAATGTTTGGTACCCCAACATAAACATGAGAATGAACAAATTACCCAAGTGATTTCAGGTACCATACGATTTTGGTTAGGTAAAGATAAGTCAGAAGTAATTGATATTAATCCGGGGGAGTCATTAATCATTCCAAGCAATTTACCTCATGAAGCACTAATGATTGGTGATGTAGTAGAAATTGATACCTTCTCACCTCCAAGATCAGATTGGATTGATGGTTCTGATGATTATTTAAAGAAATAATTATTTAATGAAAGACTTAGGTAAATGGGTAATCTATTTTGGCATAGGTTTTATTGTTATTGGCTTTATAATTAATCAATTTTCGGATAAACTTGGATGGATAGGTCGTTTGCCAGGTGACATTCGTTTAGGGTCTGATAATTTTCGTTTTTACTTTCCTTTTACTTCATTAATTGTATTGAATCTCATCATTTATTTTATTCTCAAAATTTTTCATTGGTTTAAATG
>JAYZKF010000083.1:0-5494 GCA_036163755.1 Fidelibacterota bacterium | reverse complement strand
ATTTCAATGAATCAATCATGTATCGATACCAAGCACGCTCTGCTGTTGTTATTTTAAATGTAAGTGGAGGTGAACTTCCAATCGCTTGGTAAGATTCTGATAAAATATCAAAATCATTTAATAAGCTTTCTTTCCATAAATTTTCATTTATATAAGATTTATCAATAAAATTATTTAAAGGACTGCTTTGAACGTATTCAGCAGAATCATTATCGTGCTGATTTACTTCTTCTTCATTAATGAGCCTAATTATATATATAGCAAAAATAAGAATAACTATAAGAACCGATCCTTTAATTATGTCGCTGCGCATATCTTTAGCTGAGCGTTTATTTGGATTAAGTTCTACTTTTTCCTCTACTTTTTCCTCTACTTTTTCCTCTACTTTTTCCTCTACTTTATTTCTCAAATATTCTCGCTTTTGATCCCCTTTATCTTTAATGCTCAAAAAATCATCTAAGTCAAAAATAGTTTTATCAGGATCTGCTCCTATCTCAGCCGCATAAGCTCTGATAAATAATCTTAGATAGGTTTCCGAAATCTCTGCGAATTCTCCATTCTCAAGAGATCTAAGAATGGTTATATTAATCTTAGTTCTTTTATTAATATCTTTAAGGCTAATACCTTTTTCTTCTCTGAGTTTTTTTAAATTTTTGTAGAATTCAATCATGGTGACGAGAAAGTTACATGATGGATTGACTTATGAAAACTTATTTTTGCTTTAAAATAATTGAAATTTAGCGTATCGTTACCTTGGCTCATTGAGAATTTCAAACTCCTCATAAAACTTTGCTAAGGGGAAGCCCATTACATTGTAGAAGCAGCCATCTATTCTTTTAACAAATGCTGAGAACCAATCCTGAATGCCATAGCTCCCTGCTTTATCAAGAGTATTATAAGTATTTATATAATAGGATATACAATTATTAGTTAAAGTTTTAAATTCAACTATAGTTTTTTCATGAAATGTATGCATTATATCTTTATTTTGATGATGAATTGATATACCAGTAAACACATTATGAGTATTTCCGGATAGTTCTTTTAACATGGAGTAACTTTCATTTTTGTCTTTAGGTTTTCCCATGATTTTGTCGTTAAAAACTACTATAGTATCTGCACCAATTACCCAACTATTTTGATATTTATTAGCGACATTTTGAGCTTTTAGATTTGCATAATGTTCAACAAATAAGAATGGTCTTAATTTTATACTAAGATCTTCATCTATTTCGCTTGGCACTACTTTGAAATCAAAATCAATTTGCCTCAATAATTGTTTTCTTCTTGGCGATTTTGATGCTAATATGATTTTATCTGTTATTTTTTTTATCATCTATATATTGCTAGACGCCCAATTTGATCTATTTTATGTGAGCTATTTTTAGCGGTTAGTTTGTATAAATATGCTCCATTTGCTGGTAATTGACCAAATTCATCTTTACCATCCCAATAAATATTATTGTGTCCTAAAATACATAGTTTTGGCAGAATTCTTTTTATTCTTCTTCCATCAAGTGAATATATATTTATAGACACTTCTGCATTTGCAGTTAATTCAAACGAAAATTTTGTATCCATTGAAATTGGATTTGGAAAATTAAATAAGTTAAAAATACTTAATTCATCTGAATTTGTGATTTTAATTCTTATTTCTGATTCACTGGGATTGTTGGCATTATCCCATGCATTGATACGAAATGAAATTTCATCAGAATCTGGAAGATCATTAATTAAAAAAGTCCCCGTATTGATACTATTCATATCATAAATAAATTTGTTAGTAATGTTTGTTTTAACTTGGGTAGAATTATTTGTCAAAATCATTTCATGTCCTTTTTCACCTGTTAGATTAATTCCCAGAGGGTCAGATATACGAACAACAATGCTTTCTCCGGTTTTTAAAAAATCTCCACTAAGTAGATTTCTTCCATTTTCTGTTTCAAATGAAATGATTGGACCTTGAGTATCATTTGATGGAGGACCAAGTGCTAATTTTATTCCCGTAACGGAACCTAAAGCTTGTAAATTACTATTATCTGTTACATTAAACCTTAAGGTAGCAGGGTTCTTAGAATAAGAAATATCCTTAGGAACTCTAAATTGAGAGGATAATATTTTGTTTTCATAATTAAAAGATCCTCTGAAAAGTATAGCTCCATTCATTTGATATGATATTTCTTCTTGTCGCGAAGCATAATTAAACATTTTTTTTACTTCTTTATAACCATCTTCTAAAATAAAATAACCTTTTCCAGATAAAAATGGACTTTCAGCAGACAGTGTTCCTACGGAAAGTGTTGATAAAGTATCTGGAGATACCTTGCTATTTTTCACCAATTGAGTTGGTATAGATATTTTCATTGCAGGGTCACCAAAAAAGTGAAATAATTCACCATCAGAACTACCAGTTTTTACTGATTGAAGAATTGACCCAATGGACTTATAAGTTACACTATCACCTTTAAAGATTTCTCTAAAAATTTTTTCCAAATATTGAATATTGCTCGACACAGTTATTCCTCTTGTGGTAGTAATAACACCAGCGGCAGCATTGATAGATGAATTAATTAATTCTTCAGCAAAAGAATCTTGACCGATGGCATCAAATTGTCCCCAGCTACATGTACCAGCTATCCAAATAGGAAGCTTTAATTCAGCATGCATAGAGTTAATATCATTTCTATCTTCATTTATTATAAGCAATTTTTCTTGCGCCCATTGAGTAGGGTTTCCATGTCCAATAAAATTAATAATTGCTGTTCCAGCTGAAATTTCATTGAATAAAGCTTGCGTAGCAGCTGGTTTGGTAACGCCGAATGTTGTATTATCAAGGACTTCTGGAAAATCAACCATATATATTTTTTTAGTTTCTATAAAATCAGGAATGATTTTTGCTAGACGTTCCGAATTTATTGTATGACTTTTCCCCATTGTAAGTTCAAATAATTCACGTTCAGGTCGAGCAGGATCATCTGCCACAAGAGTAATGCGTTGTCGCCATAAACCCATCGGTAGTTTGTTCTCAAATTCAATAATTTTATTTATAAAATTATTTACATCATCATTCGATTTAGCAGGAACTCGACCTGTAGCCATTTCTGGAATAATTCCATTAAAAGAAACTAACCTATCATCGGTTGAATGGGAATAACGAGTTCCAACTTGAATTGTAGGTACTTTTATGATTGATTGGCCTGTAATGTTTCTATAATCATAATCAGCATCACCCATAAATAATACAGTATATGGTTTATTTAACCAATTTTGTTGAGTCCAATTTAAAAAGTATCTAATGGCAATAGGATCTTTGCTTCCACCAGAAAACTCATCATATATACTTTCAATAGAAACATATCTTGAATTATTCCGATGATTTATTAATTGTTGAGATTGGATTTCAAATTCTTTTGGTCCCAAGATCAAATGATCTACGCCATTTAAATTCGACCTTAGTTGGTCCCATTTTTTTGGTCCAACAAAAGTTAATTCAGAAATAGGTTCTAGATCATCAACTGCATAAACTCCAAATTTCTGATATTCATCAGATGGAAGATCTGTATTCATCGTTATGCTATTTTGAAACGAATTTAGAGGCAAATTTTTAGGACTTGATGGATTTGATATATTCCAAATAAATAGATCACTGCCTTTAAGAACAAAAGTTATTGTTTTTGACTTAAAAGGAGAATAAAAATAAAATGGCTTTGAATATTCTAATATTCTATTATAAGAAATAGTAAGATAATCAAAAAGCGGTTCAGAATTAGGATTTTCAGAAGTATTTACAATTTTAAAAGATTGATTTTCATTATTAATAATATCAGAATTAAATGAAAAGGATTTTAATTTATGATTCAGATTAGGCCAATCCATAGTAGTTAATTCTTGATCATTTAATGATAATAAAATTTGATGTTTAGTATTTTGATATGCCGTTGGAACTTTTTCATTACCTATCATTCCAATTGTACTATTTACATCTTTTGATTCAATTGGAAATGGAATATTCATATTAAATGAATATGAATTACCTTTTTCTATGATCTTATCTCCCCATGAGAGTCCAGACTCTCGAGGATTTATTAAGTCTTTCTCATAATGGATATAGCTCATACCATAGTTTATTTTTTCAGAGCTTTCTGCTACGAGATTTGATGTTTCAACTCTATCACCTCTTAAAGAGTTGTTTGAAGGAATCAATAACCAATATACTGATTCATTGAAATAAAGATTTTCTTGCCAATTAACTTTATTATTTTTTTCGTTGAATCCACTTGGTCCTCTTCCATAAAAGATAATTATATCATCATCAGATAAATTCCCATCAGACTCTCCAATAATTCTAATTGGCAATTCAATCAAATTATTTGGAATTGATGTATTACTTGGTTTTACTTGAGTTTCTTCAAAAGTGCGATCTCTACCTAAGGCTGAGCCAGTATATAGCATAATACTTCTCGGATCTAAAGAATTTTGATTTTGCAAAACAGATTTTAAATCTTTGCCAGAGATTTTATAGAATCCATCTTTTGATAAATAAAATCTTACCCAATTGCCATCTGGTAAAGTGTTTTCTTTTAATAAATTCTTTTTTTCTGGCTTAATCCAATTTTTTGCCATATTCCAATTGACAATTTTAGGAGCAAGTAAATAATGATGATTAGTTTCAATTCTATAATATTTATTAATTGATTCTTCAAAAGGAATTTTGATAATTATTGATTCATAAAATGAATTTAAATCTTTTATTGGAGATAAACGTAATGTGCCCGTATTTAAATCATTAACTTTTTGACTATATATCCATTCAGTTTGAAAAATGGTGTTATGTTGCGCAAAATTATGATTGGATTCATTAAATGCTTGAATTTGCAATTTAGGTAACGTTTTAGATGGAAGCCCAATAAGTATATCAATAGGTTTTAAGTCTTCTAAAGAGAAAATCTTAGATTCAAGATGTATAATTAATTCATTTTGATTAGAAGAAACTATTTTCCATTTGACTTGCGCGTTTCCCAACCCAATTATTATAAATAAAACAAAAAATTTCTGCAATCTCATAAGGAAAATTTAATTAAGGTGAATGAAATACATTTTTATTTATTTTTTATTTTTATAGATCTTATGAAATTGAATCAAATAGGATATCAATGTAATTTCATAAGCTATTTTCGACTTTTTATATATTATTTAATTCATTCATTTTCAGTTTGAAAGGATTTGATATGTTCGACCTTAATATGATTGAGGCTCTTTATGAGCAAATTCCAGACCGCGTTTCTTATGCCAGAAAAAAAATAGGTCGACCATTAACGCTATCTGAAAAAGTATTATATAGTCATTTATATAATAATAAAGACTTGCATAACTATGTAAGGGGGGATTCTTATGTGGAATTTACTCCAGATCGTGTAGCGATGCAGGATGCAACTGCTCAAATGGCACTTCTTCAATTTATTATGGCCGGAAAAAATAAAGTAGCTGTTCCATC
>JAYZKF010000082.1:0-4589 GCA_036163755.1 Fidelibacterota bacterium | reverse complement strand
CTCAGAGAGTATACTGAAAACAGTTTATTTATCAAGACTTTAGAAATGACAACAGAAGAGATCAAGAGCAATAAAGGATTATTACCATATTCAGATAATTGTATTGAAAGTTATATAAATATTTTATCAGCGGCTGACATGGCAAAATATGCAAGGCATTTTAACGATCAAGATCAATGTAAATCTCATTTGATACACTCCAAAGATTTTATTCAAGATACAATCCAATGTTGGAAAGTATCTTTTTCGCAATAATAAAAATCGAGAAGATTCTTTTTGAAAAAGCTAAATTCCCAGGCTTTAGAAAGGAAAATTAATGGCAACAACTTCAGATATTAAAAATGGCTCAGTAATTTTACACAAAAATAAAAGAATGAAAGTTGTGGAATTTTTACATGTTAAACCGGGGAAAGGTCCTGCTTTTGTTCGAACAAAACTAAAGGATATATCTACAGGAAAAATTATTGATGAAACATTTAATGCAGGAATCAAGCTTAAATTTTTGAAAATCGAAGCTAAAGAAATGCAATTTCTTTATAATGATGGGGATTCCCATGTTTTTATGGATAGTGTAACCTATGAACAGTTTAATGTTCAAAATAATAAAGTTGGTGATTCTAAATATTATCTTAAAGGTGGGATGACAGTAGATTTATTATTTGACAATGAAGAAGTTTTAGATATCCGAATGCCAGCCCATGTTAGTCTTGATGTTAGTGAAACAGAGCCAGGCGTTAAAGGAAATACTGCGACAGGCGCAACGAAACCAGCTAAACTAGAGACAGGCTTAACAGTACAAGTACCGTTATTTATTGATGAGGGTGATCAAATTAAAATTGATACACGATCTGGAGAATATATTGAACGAGTAAAAACTTAATTGTATCTTCTGGTTATACATAACTAATAAAAGAGACAATAATGTAATGTGGCAAGATAAAATAAAAGAAATAATTTACCTATTAGATAACAGTGATGTTAATGAAATAGATGTGACCTTTTGGGGCAGAAGGTTTAGAGTAGTTAAATCTGCTGCTATTGTTAATCAAGCTGAAGCATCAGAAAAAATTAAAACCGTTAGTGTAAATTCCCCTAAAACCAAATCACAAAAGGTCGATACTAAATCAGTGTCAAATGGAGAGAAAATTTTATCACCTATGCCAGGTACATTTTATTCAGCTTCATCTCCTGAAGTAGAAGCATTTGTGAAACCTGGTGATATTATTTCTAAAGGTGATACACTGTGTATCATTGAAGCGATGAAGATAATGAATGAGATAGAGGCAGAGAAAAGCGGTAAAATAACTGAAGTAGTTGCGAAAAATGGTGAACCAGTTGAGTTTAATCAAACACTTTTTCTTATAGATCCTACCTAGTAAAAAATATGTATAAAAAAATACTAATTGCTAATCGTGGCGAAATAGCTCTACGAGTAATTAGAGCATGTCATGAATTAGGGATCAAGTCTGTAGCTGTTTATTCCTCTGCAGATAAATATTCACTTCACGTAAAATTCGCAGATGAAGCAATTTGCATTGGTCCTCCTGATAGTAAAGATTCATACTTAAATATTCCAAGGATCATTTCAGCAGGTGAGATCACTAATGCAGATGCCATCCATCCTGGATATGGTTTTTTAGCTGAAAGTGCTGACTTTTCAAAAATTTGTAAAGAAAATGGGTTTTCTTTTATTGGTCCAAGTGATGATATAATTCAAGCAATGGGTGACAAAGCTGAAGCAAAAAAAACAATGAAAGCAGCCGGTGTTCCTATAATTCCTGGGAATGAAGGAATTATAAAGAATTTGGAGGAAGCTAGTAAAATTGCCAATGATATAGGATATCCTGTAATGTTAAAAGCTTCTGCTGGAGGAGGTGGACGTGGTATGCGATTAGTGAATAAAAAAAGTGAATTAGATCATGCTTTTTCAACAGCTAGTTCGGAAGCTTTAACTGCATTTAATAATGGTGATTTATATTTAGAAAAATTTGTTGAGAAACCACGTCATATAGAAATTCAAATATTAGCAGACTCATATGGTAATGCTGTAAGTCTTGGTGAAAGAGAATGTTCTATCCAACGACGTCATCAAAAACTTTTAGAAGAATCACCTTCAGCAGCAGTTGATGATGAACTTCGTAAGCAAATGGGTGATGCTGCTGTTGCCGGCGCAAAAGCTGTAAATTATATTGGAGTTGGCACTGTGGAATTTTTATTAGATAAAAATAAAGATTTTTATTTTATGGAAATGAATACCCGAATCCAAGTAGAGCATCCAGTCACAGAAATGGTCACTGGAGCAGATTTAATTAAATGGCAAATTCTAACTCATGCTGGTCAGAAGTTTCCTGATTATTTGAATAATATGAAGCTCAGAGGTCATTCAATAGAATGTAGGATTAATGCTGAAGATCCTGACATGAATTTTGCTCCATCACCTATGAAAATAACAAGTTTTCATATGCCTGGAGGGAAGGGCGTTAGAATTGATTCTCACGCATATGCTGGCTATGAGATTCCATCAAATTATGATTCTCTTATTGGGAAATTGATTGTTCATTCTCCTAATAGAGAATCAGCTATAAATCGTATGGAAAGGGCACTTGAAGAGACGATTATAGAGGGACCTAAAACAACGATTCCATTTCATCAGCAAATCATGAAAGACAAAAAGTTTAGATCTGGAGAATTTGACACTAGTTTTTTAGAAACATTTGATTATAAAAAAGAGAGGAAAGAATGAATCTTCCAAATGATTTAAAATATACAAAAGAACATGAATGGGTAAGAATTGATGATAATATTTTAACAGTAGGTATCACGGATCATGCTCAAAGCGAACTGGGTGACATTATTTTTATTGAATTTCCAGAATTAAATCAAATGATTTCAAAAGATGAGCCTTTTGGAACGATTGAGGCAGTTAAAACTGTAGCTGATTTATTTGGACCAGTCAGCGGAAAAGTAATTGAGATCAATGAAGCTCTAGAAGATAGCCCAGACTTGGTTAATTCAGATAGCTATGGGCAAGGTTGGATAGTAAAAATAACTTATACTGATCACTCTCAATTAGATGATTTACTAGACTCTGAAAAATATAAAGAGATGATAAACTAATGGTCAATATAAAGGATACTATAAATGATAGCGTTGAAGTCAAGCAATTGATGTTAAATGAGTGCTTAAATGAAATTGAGTTAGCTGTTGACATTATGATTGAATCTGCAAAAAAAGGGAATAAAATCCTTTGGTGTGGAAATGGAGGATCAGCTGCTGATGCTCAACATATGGCAGCCGAATTAATGGGAGGTTTAAGAAGCCATGATAGACCCGCTATTGCTTCTTTGGCTCTTACAACTGATTCTTCATTTATTACTGCTTGGTCAAATGATACAGATTATGAATCTATTTTTTCTCGACAAATTGAAGCATTAGGTAATGAAGGTGATGTATTAGTTGGAATTTCAACAAGTGGAAATTCAACAAACATTATTAATGCCATAAATGCTGCGATAACAAAAAAATTGAAAGTTATTGTTTTAACAGGAAAAACAGGTGGGAAAATGGTTGATTTGGGAGATGTTTCTATTCGCATCCCATCCAATGATACTCAGCGAATTCAGGAATGTCACCTGCTAGTAGAGCATATTTTTTGTGAATCAGTAGAGGCATCAATACTTAATTAATTATGGAACATTTTATTGATCAATATATGAACAAGCTGAAGTCTGAGCGTAGAAAATCAATAAATACGTTGATGTCTTATAAAAGGGATTTAAATAAATATCATGATTATCTTCATGGTGAGCTAAATATTAAATCCATTATTAGTGTAACATTGGGAAATATTAGGTCATATGTTCGACATTTAAATGATAAAGGCATGTCTGCAAATTCAATAAAAAGAGCAATTTCATCTATAAGAGTGTATCATAGTTATATAACTGAAAAAGGGTTTATGAAGGATAATCCAGCAAACCTATTAGAGATTCCAAAAGTACCTAGGAAATTACCTAATATTCTGACTATTCAAGAGATTGAGAGTATCCTAAATTCAATTCCCAATAAAACTCCTATGGCGACACGAGATCTTGCAATTTTTGAACTTTTATATTCATGTGGTCTTCGTGTTACAGAGCTATGTGATCTTAAAATATCACATATCCTATGGGATTCTGATATGATACGTGTACTCGGTAAAGGTGATAAAGAAAGATTTGTACCGCTGGGTCCTATAGCTAAAGAAAATTTAACAAATTATTTAAATCAGGATAGATCGGAATTAACTAAGAAAAAATCTAAAGTGTCTGAAGTCTTTTTGAGCCGTAATGGAAATAAACTGACACGAATGATGATTTGGATACTTCTTAAAAAATGGACGGCTAATGCAAATATAAAAAAAGAAGTAAGTCCTCATACACTTCGACATTCTTTTGCAACACATCTACTCGAAGGTGGGGCTGATCTTAGATCTGTTCAAGAAATGCTTGGGCATGCAGATATAACAACGACTCAAATATATACGCATTTAGATAAAGAGCATTTAAAACAAGTCCATCGGGATTTTCACCCTAGGTTTTAGCTATGCT
>JAYZKF010000081.1:0-4708 GCA_036163755.1 Fidelibacterota bacterium | reverse complement strand
GCTGAAAGGAAAAGGCAGGCGAACAAATATCGTTCTGAAGGTGAAGAAGAAGCTCAAAAAATTCGCGCTGCAACGGATAGAGACAAAACGATTATTTTAGCTGATGCGTATAAAGAAGCAGAACGTTTGCGTGGAGAAGGCGATGCCAAAGCGGTCAATGTATATGCCCGCTCATATTCTGCAGATCCAAAATTTTATGAGTTTGTACGGACATTGGATGCTTACAAAAAAGTAGTAGATGATAAAACGACATTAGTTTTACCATCAAACTCTCGATTATTTAAGCTTTTATTGGAAAAATAATTGGCTAATTAAATGGAATCTATAATTATATAAAAAATTATTATGAAAAAAGATTTCATACATATTACTGATTTATCAACACAAGAAATATTGGATTTCATAGATCTTGCAAAAGAAATAAAAACGAAATTATTAAATAAAGAGAATTACAAACCTTTTGAAAATTGTTCTTTAGCAATGATTTTTGCTAAACCATCTGCCCGGACAAGAGTATCTTTTGAAACTGGATTCTTCAGATTGGGTGGCCATGGTTTGTATTTAGGTCCAAATGACATTGGGATTGGTAAAAGAGAGTTAGTTAAAGATGTAGCTAGAGTATTAAGTGGTTATAATGATATGATTATGGCTCGTCTGTTTGATCATCAGCATATTATTGAATTAGCAGAATACGCTTCAATACCTGTAATTAATGGATTGACTGACTATAATCATCCTTGCCAGATAATGGCAGATATATTCACTATTTTTGAGCACAGAGGAAATCTTGATCAAATGAAAGTTGTATATGTTGGGGATGGTAATAATATTGTCCATTCTTGGCTTCATTTGGCTACCCGAATACCATTCCATTTTACATGTATTTGTCCTGAAGGCTTTGAACCAGATTCCAAAACAATCAGTTTAGTAAAAGATTCTGGTTTATCTACATTTGAATTAAGCCATGACCCCAAAAATGATGTTATTGATGCTGATGTAATATATACAGATGTTTGGGCTTCCATGGGGCAGAAAGATGAGGCACAGGCTCGGCAAAAAGTATTTGAAGATTTTCAAGTAAATTCTTCTATGCTTAATGCAACAGGAAAGAATACATTATTCATGCATTGTTTACCTGCAGAACGTGATCGAGAAGTCACTGATGAAGTAATGGAGTCATCTAACTCTATTGTATTTGATCAAGCAGAGAATAGAATGCATGCACAAAATGCAATTATGTTAATGCTTGCAAATAAAAGTTAATTTTTAGAATATGGACTTAAATAAGTTAAAAACAGTTGCTAGTTCTATACTTCGTGATGAGGGGCAAGAGCTTATAGATGCTTCCAGTCGTATTTCTAGCACTGTGGTAAAAGCTTGTGGACTAATTATAAACCATCCTGGTAAAATTGTTATTTGTGGTATGGGGAAATCAGGACTTATTGCACAAAAAATTGCGGCTACCTTATGTAGCATAGGAAATAAAGCAGTTTTTTTGCACGCTGCTGAAGCTTCCCATGGTGATCTAGGAATATATGCGCCAGGAGATCCAACTATCTTAATTTCAAAGAGTGGTTCCACTGATGAACTAGTTAAGCTCATTCCAATTCTTAAGGAATTTAATTCTCCTTTAATTGGAATACTTGGCAATATGAAGTCTTCTTTAGTAGAACACATGGATATCGTGTTGGATGCATCTGTTTCTAAAGAGGCAGATCCTTTGGGCTTAGTCCCTACTGCAAGCACTACCCTTACTTTGGCAATTGGTGATGCTATTGCTGCTGTTATTATGAGTCATCAAAGATTCAATCATGAGGATTTTGCTAAGCTTCATCCAGCTGGAGATCTTGGCAGGCGTCTACGTTTCACTGTAGAAGATATAATGCAACCAATCGATAAAATAGCTATAGTAAAAAAAGATGATATATTGCGTAAAGTTGTAATTGATATGACAGAGAAGCCATTTGGAGCAGCTCTCGTCTTAAATAATCAGAACCTTATTGGAATTATAACTGAGGGTGATTTAAGACGATGTTTGGCAGAAAATGGAGATATTGATAAAATGCGCGTAAGTGAAATAATGTCATCTAATCCAGTTTCGGTTAACATTAAGGCACCATTGAGGGATGCATTAACTTTAATGGAAGAACGTAAATCTCAAATATCAGTTTTGCCAGTGGTAAATGATGATTATAAAACTTGTTCTGGGTTATTGAGACTTCATGATGTCTATCAAAGTCGTCTTTAATAACTATTTATAGGATTCCCATCGAACCTCGTAAGTTCGGTAAGAAACATCGTCTCCTTCAGCAAGAGGAATAGTTATTTTAAAATCCACAATCGCTCCCGGTTCCAGTGCTGCATCTGATTTAATACCAGTATAATATTTCTGATTTTGTCCAGAGATGAAAACAGAGTCTTTTTGTATTAATGCTGTTGTTGGCGACCAAAGATGAGCTATCACTCTTACAAAGTCAGCACGTTTTGTACCTATATTTTTTATTGAGCCTGTGATTTCTTCTCTATCTGGGAAAGCATCAATAAATGGTTCAGAAGTCAATTCAACCTTAGCACTAGGGGGAAGATCTTCCATAATGTCAACAATTCTATTTTTTTCAATAGCTAATTGTCCAATAGATGTTTGGATAATAATTCCTAACTGATCTTCTTCAATAATTTCACCATTTACTATTGTACCATTTTGAAGCTCAATTCTATGTCTTAGTTGTGGGACCTTTATAAGATTAAGTAATTCTTCATCTATTGTAGGCATAGCACCTTTACCCTTTTCATAGGTAGATATAACTTTTTTTAATGAGTCAACTTGTTGATGTAATAGATCAATACTGCTTTTTAATTCAAAAAAAGGTTCATCAACTTCTAGTTTGTCAGTTTCCTTTCTTAAAATTCTTACATCTGGTAAAGGGTCTGATTCATTTGGTGATCCATTGTATACTCCTTCTTTGTCTAATTTAGTTGAATCAATTTCTGGAGTTTGGTTTTCAATTAATGAATTGTTTTGTTCAATTTGTACACTATCAATATTTATAACTGACAAAGTATCTTGTTCTTGAGCTAATAATCCGCTAAAAAGTAAAATTGAGAATAGTAATCTATTCATTAATACTTGCTGCTTTTTGATGGGCTTCAAAAGTACGTCGCTTAATTTCTTGTTGATATTGGTTATATCCACCCAAGTTTTTAACAGTTTGAATTACAGGGTCATGGAGTTTGTATTGATCATAATCAGATAGGATTGGCATTAGTAAAGGAATTACAGATTGGTCGCTTATCTCGGAGAGCTTATCAATAGCTTTTATACGAATTTCAAGAGGGTATTCATCATTCATTGCAATTTCTTCAACAGAGCGTCTAATTTGCGGATCATCAAATTCTCCAAGAGCATCAAGGAGTGTATTGAGAATATTATAGTATTGATCTTTACCAGTTCTGTAAGTTTGTAAAAGGGCAAGAATTAGATTGTCTTCCTTGACTCCTTTCATAGTGTCGAGAGCAAAATTTCTAACCTCTATGTTTGTTTCAGGATCTCCAAGCAGCTCTGCGAAAGCGCTCGCAACTTGAGATGGGTCTTTTTTCCCAAGAATTTCTAAAGCTCTATTTCTAATCCCTAATTTTACGAATGGATCTCTAGAGATTTTTGTTAATATTGGAACTACTTCATCTGTTCCAAGGGCACCAAGTGTTTCTGTTAGTAATTGTTCTGTACGATTAAAATTACTTCTACTAACCTCATATAAATCCAACAGTGCCATCACTTGATCTTTAGTTCGTACTTTATTCAAATTTTGAACCAAGGCTAATTGAAGTGAATTGGTTTTTTCCTCAACGTTATTCATTGCGTTTACCATTGCATCTGCAGCTCTTGGATCATCCCGGAATTGTGCTAATAACTCTATAGATCCAATCATAAATGTCACATCAAGAGCAGCAGCATCTCCTACAGCCTCTGATAATGCATTTAATGCGGTAGGATGTTGGGTTTCTGCTAGAGCTTTTCCTGCAGCCATTCTCACATCATAAGGCTGATTAGTGTCATTATATATTGCGATCATCTCCTCGAGAGCTTGAAGCTTACCTTCACTAAAAGCTGTACTAAGATTCTCAATTAGTTCATATGAAATATCATCAGTTCCTTTTTTACCGGGAAGGAACTTTTTTATCATTGAACAGCCTTCAAAAGAAAAACCAATTATTAATATTAAAATTATTTTACTAAGACGTTTCATCTTTTTTCCAAAAATGTAACTTCAGATCCTGACCATCAAATTTTGCATAAGAAAAAAAACTGAGCCAATCACCAAGTATTACCAATTTACCACTTTTAAGTGATAATTCCTTTGCTTGGTGATAATGACCCGTAATGAAGAAGTCATACCCTTCTTCTAAACGTTTATTTGCTTGAATAGACATTTCATTAGAAATGCGCTCATTATATTGATCTGAATGTATATAATGCTCCCCTTTTTTTGAGACCCATCTACCAAAAGCATAGCCAATATTGGGATGTATCCATCTATAAAACCATATGAATAATCGAGATCTAATAATTCTTTTTAATAGTCGGTATCCGCAATCCCAGGATAGATAGCCATCTCCATGAGTCACATAGAATTTTTTTCCATTAACGTTAAATGTCGTATCTGTAAAGTAAGTTTCATCAAAGAGAGTTTCTGTAATAAAATCTTGG
>JAYZKF010000080.1:0-8138 GCA_036163755.1 Fidelibacterota bacterium | reverse complement strand
ATGCAATTAAAGCGGCTTTATATTCTTCCATTTTGATATACAGAATACCAGTATCATAAATTTTACGAGATAATTTATTTCTTAAAATTTCAATATTTTTTTGAGCTTCTTCCCGATTATCAGAATTAGGATAATCATCTATAAACTCTTGGAGCTTCTCAATGGCTTTCTCACTGTAGGTCTGATCTCTAAAGTACTTAGGTGATAATGTTACGTAGCTTTCACAAATTCTATATCTAGCTCTTTCAACATATGGACTAAAGGACATGCGACGAATTAATTTATCGTACTCTGAAATAGCTAATAATTTGTCACCCATATAAAAATAAGTTTCACCTAAATAAAAAAGCGCATCATCTCCAAGCTCGGTATGTGATGCTCCAATTACTACTGTATTGAAATGATCCTGAGCGCGAACATATTTTTTATTTGACAGGGCTAATTTCCCTTTTTCATATTCTTCTTCGTAATCAACATCTCGAGTAAACTTATTACTTGAGCATCCAAAAAATATTATAGAAAAAGAAAAAAAAATTGCCACTAAACGCATTAATGATTTCTTTCGATAAAATTGTTAGCCCAGAATTTACCACTCATAACTGATTTTAACACCCTGTACTACATAAGGATCCAATGATGAATAATAAAAATTTATCCTAGGGGAAAAGCGGGGTTCCCTTTTAGACTTCAACCCAGCTTCAAGTCCACTAATTAAATGATTAAGCATTACAGTATAAACAGCATTTTTAGCGCGAAGTTTCAAAATATTACTATCATCTCGTAAACCACGATAATAATCTTTTTGTTTAGTCAAAATAATCGACTCCACATTACCTTTTTTAATTGTATACCACATGCCAGTAGCATCGAATGGATTATCAAAAGGATCATCCCATCCACCAACAAATTGATCATATTTACCAATATTTTCATAAAAATCTCTATCACGTATAACTAATATATCATTCCATGAGTACTTTTCCTTTAAATCAACTAATTGATCGGTATTGAAATAGTCTCCATTTATCATTAGTTCTAACTTGTGTGTTCCAACAAGGATATTTTTCCATTTTTGAGGAAAAATAAGTTTAGTATTATTATACCATCGCTCTAAAGTCCAATGTTTATCAGCAAAACTTTCAAAATCTTTTCTTATATCATCAGCTCTTTTATTATATTTTGTCATAAATGTTAATCCAGCAACTTCAAACGCTATGAAAGCCAATGGCTTCCATATGGGATCATTATTTTGAAGTTGCCCCCATCCCGGGAAAATAAGTGATTTAAGCATTGAATTTGATGAATAGCTAATAGAATCCCTTTGGATTATATAATTATCCAAATCATAAAAATTAATCTGAGCATACATTGTATTTATTATAATTAATGATAATAGAATTTTTTTCATTTAAAACCCAAAAAGTACATTAAGATAGAACCGCCCTTTTTTACCATAATCAATTGGAATTCCATCACCAATATCCATAGTAAACTCATCCAAACCTCGATGATATTCTACTCCAATAGATGTTGGATAATTATAAAACGAATATCCTGACAAGCGCCACTCAAAGCCAAAAGAACGTTTAAGAGAGTAGTTAGATTCATTCCTATTCCAAGCATCTCCAAATTGAGATATAATTCCTAAGGTTGAATGTTGAATAGTAAATGGGCCAATTGGGAAATGTTTTTCACGGAATAAGGGCAGCCTAAGGCCAATATCATACAACATTAAATTAGTACCTTCAATGCTATAGTAAGGATAACCCTTTAAGCCAGGCATACCACCACCAAAAAAATAAAAAAATGAATCAACATCCACTTTACTAATCCAACCAAGCTGAGCTTTAGTTGAGATTGTCCATCTATTGGATCCTGGTATTTCTACCAAAAATTGACCATCAATTTTAGTTCTAATTAGATTATGATCTTTAAATTTTGAAATTAGGGTTCCAGAATCTGATAGATCTATCCCATCAATAAATTTGTTCCATTCATTTGCTAAAGAAAAATTTATGCTAAAACCAACAGGGTTTATATTTTGATCAATTCGTCTTTTATAACGCTCTATGCGCCAATTAAGGCCTAATTGCTTACCATTAAAGTAATCATAAGCTATCCCTGACTTAATTTGAGGTTGGCCTATTATATTTTCTTTAATTGAAGCTCTATATCTAGACCAACTGCCAAAAAATTCAAATTCAGAACCATACATTGGAAGTTTCAAACCACTTCTAAATTCAATAAGTCGAAATCTTAGATTGTTATCAAGTTTATATGCTGAATATGCGCTTCTTTCTTCAATATTTCTTGTTAAATAGAATGTTTCAAAGAAAAGAGTTGGGAAAAGATGTTTGTATTCAAATTGAAAGAATAGATCAACATCTCTATTTTTATTGGTTGATGCACCACCAACAATTGAAACTTTATCTAAAATTTCTGAAGAATAAAAATATATTCCAGGTTTAAATGTACCATAATCCATTGTAAATCTTGGCATTGTCATCATTGGAGGAAAATGATCACTATATTTTTTAGAATCAAGATTGCTCTCGCTATTTATTGCATCAGTTAATTTATTATTTCTTTGATAATATGATTGTGAATAACCTATATCAGACTCATTTATTATATTAAGCGAATCTAATATTGCCAAGTTGTATCTACCGTTTTGATAAAGAGAATATACAATTTTACCATTTTCATGTATATCAGGCATAAATGCGCCACCGATTACATTTGTCAAATATCCTTGTCTATTCTCACCAATAAAATAGAGATTAAAAACCCCAGATCGATCATCGCTATATACCATATTTGTTTTAATAAAATCACTTTGACGCTCATCCCATAGGCTATTGTTCATTATTGAACCACTAGTACTATCTGATATACTTAAATAATATATATCTCTGAAATGGTTAAAGGTTATATCATAAATAATACGATTTCTATCTTTGTCGTAGTTTAATCCACTAATTATTTCTTGATCTGTAAAGTCAGTTAGTTGTTGAGTTACATTTTCTTTGAGATCAAGCATATATATATTTTGAGTACCATCGTAAGTTGCTAAAAAAAATATTGAACTATCCTTTTCACTAAAAACAGGAGAAAATGCTCTAGCATCATAGGTAAGTCTTCTTTCTTTTTTTGTCAAAATATTATACTCATATATATCATAGTATTTCGATCCAACCTTATTTGGTTTTTTTGATTTTTTAGAGTAATAGATGATATCATTATTCCAACTTGGTTTCGAATGAACTCCCTTTACTATTAGGTTAGATTTTTTGTCTTTAGTATTATAAAGGTAAAGATTAGTATCTGTGAAATAATCATTATCTTGATTGGATAAGTAAGCAATTAGGTTAGCTTCATTATTCCAAACAGGAAACAAATTAGATGTTCCTTTACTTTCAATTATTGTCCCATTAAAAACGTTATTTTTGATATCTTTTGACAGTTCATTATACCGACTTTCTAAAACCGATATAAAATCTAAATAAACAGAATTTCCATTCTTTCCAGTAGCATCTTTTATTGCATTATTAATTGAATAATTAAAGGGTTTGCTTAATGAACTTATAATTTCCTTTAACGTTCTAGAGTCATATTTAACTGTTAAATATCTTGTAAGTGCAAAACCTGCATTATATACCAATTCATTTCCAATTCCACTTTTACCGAAAGTATTCATTTCTCTCCAAGTGAGCATGTTATTGTTCAAAATTCGATCTCTTAATATCATATCTCTAATTGAGTCCCAATTATCCCAATCAGCACCTGGATACATATATTGCGCAACGCCTTCAGCTAGCCATGGTGGCACGTTTGTAGAAGGAAGTGGATAGCTAACTAATACATTAGGATATCCATAAAGTACATCGGGTCTTTTCTCTTTCTCATAACCAATCCATTGAAAATATGTCGCGGGGATTGATTTACCAAATTTTTGAGCCCTTTGAATCGAAACTATATGTGTAAATTCATGAGTAATAACGTTTTGAAGCCATCGGTGAGATCCTCGAAGCTCAAAATCTAAAGGACTAGTCCAAATAATGATTTTATTATCATAAAAATAAGCAGCTCCATTAGATATATCATCCACATCGATAAAAATAATGTCTGTTTTATCAAAGGGTTCATATGAATAGAGATTAGTTATAGGATCATAAATATTTTCGGCAATCATGGCTCCTTTACGGGCAGAAACTTCCGTTTCAGAATAAAAATGAATTCTAAAATGTGGTGTTTCAATTGTCTCCCATTGAATTTCAGGATGATTATATTGTACTTGACCAAGTAAAATAGAAGTAAAAATTATAAAAGAAAGTTTTTTCATTTAACTATGCCAACTTTAATAATTTTTTGTTCTTTTCTTAAGCCATCTGTCCCAACAATTCTTGCCAAATATATCCCAGGGTTGATACTAGATATATCCCAATGCACTTCCTTTATAGAATTTTGTGATGAAGAAATATCGATTGAAAAATTTTCAACTAAAAAACCTGCAATATCAAAAATATTAATATTTAGTGATTCTGCAAGTCCAACATTAATTCTAAAAATTATATTTTCATTAAAGCTTGGATTTGGATAGGCATACGTTTGAGATAAATCAAAAATGAAGCCAGGTTTTCCTTGAGACTTGTAATTAGATAAAAAACGGGAGTTATCAGGTGTAGAATATTTATAATTCCATTCATTTTCAAATCCATTAAGATCATCTTTATATAATATTAGAGCATTACTCGTAATAATAGCATGTCTTCCTTGATAAACTCCCAGTGCTTTAACTTTTGAAGTTGTAGAAATCTGATCTAATTTTTTCCCCTCATGATCTAAAATTTGAATAATTCCTAGTTTATCTTGATAAATCAATTCTGGTGAATTATCGCCCAGTAAATCCATGGCTAGAATAGGAGCATTTGCATTTGATTGAATAGGAAAACCGTTTTTCAATAATAAATTATTGTCAAACGCATAAATATCTCCTCTATTATCTAGAGCAATAATTTCAGAACTTCCATCATTTTCAAGATCAATAAGAGAAAGAGACTTGAAATCACCATAATATGTGAAATCTTCTTTTGTTTCAATTCTATCTGACCATAAAACTATTGATATATCTTTGGATGATCTATAGGGATAGCCTGACTCCCTTATTTCAGTTTCAGTAATACCAAAACTATCAATAATTAAATGCTTACCATCCTTAATAATCCATATTGATTCATTATCACCATCTGCTTTAAGAAATTTTACCTGAGAAGCATTAGTAATTTCATTTTTCCATTTTGGCGAAAAGTTTCCTGTAAAAGTGTCAAATACAATCCATTTAATAATATGTTTATTATTTTTTTTATTTAATACGGCGAGCGATGTAGTATCAGAGTTTTGTGCAACAATTACTTCCAATAACTTTCCGTCAATATTTTCTATAAATATAAAATCCTCAAGATTATCACTCCACCATAGACTATCATCTTCTCCAACAAAATCTAAATCTCCATCATTATCAACATCCCATTGAAATAATATGGATTTATTTTTATCATTAATAATTGATATATCATAGTGAGAAGCAATTTTAAAAGACATTGATTTAGAAGATCTTGATATATCATTAATTAAAATGCCTGAATTAGCATTTTTATTTGATTTTGTATTAGGAAATGTGAACGAAGAGAAAGTCATACTTCCATTAGAATTTGCTCTATAATATTCTTTATTTTCAGGAAACCACATATCACCCCAATATCCAGATGATGGATCTGTCAATAGATTTGATATATATCCAATATCCTGAGCTCCATCGGCTTCTTCTAAGTCAACACCACGATGATTCTGATTTGCATTTACTGAATAAGAATCGATACCAGCATTTATCTTATTTTCATCTATATGCCAAATCAACAATCCAGAGGCAGGTAACCCTAAATTATAATTTTCAACTTCAGTAATAACCCCAAATTCATTAAAAGAAATATCAGCTGAATCAATAAGAATTTTTACATAAGTGGGGTAATCATTTGTTTCTTCCCAAACACTATACCGTGACGAGTCAATACTTACATTTTCACGGAACCAGTTATTTCTATATTCAATTAGAAAATATTCATTTTCGTTAATATTTATCTTTCCAATTTGATGCGACTTATTACTTTCCAAGTTAACTTCATTAAATAGTTGAATCTCAACAGGCGATTCCCAACCTGCATAAATTCTAGTCCAAGCATCCGGAGGTGCTGGAACAATCCCCCGCCCATTATTTGCACCTAAATCCATTAATGAAAATACGCCTACACCGGATTTACCTGATTCTACATGCCATAAAGGTGGTAATCCAGCTGCAAAACCAATCATTAGAGCCCAAGTACCAGTAATACTATACTGAACGTCACAGGGGTCAGATAAAGCTTCGTTAATATTACTATCCATAAGAGGATAATTTTGTGATTCAGGTAAAATAATCCCACTATATACAAAATTATTTCCAATTTGAATAGGACCGCCAAGATATTTGTTAATCATATCTTTATCTACAAATGTAGAAGGAATATCTTCAGGAGTTGGATCTAAGAAGGGTAAATTAAAATCTTGACCTACTCCAGCATGAATAACAGCAACTATATCAAAAGCAGAAAAATTGATGCTATCTGTAGCATGGGCTATCATCAGTGCATCTTTAAGTAACTCGGTGGTTCTCTTTTCATGATCACTTTCATAACCTAATTCATGATAGTAATTCATGGATTGAGAGATCTCATAGCTAGATCTATTCTCTCTAGGGAAAATTTTTGATTCATCAATATCTAATCCAAATTTTCCATAAGAAACTGTGCGAAAATAATTATCAACTGCATATACATGAGATTGAAAATAGTTTGCATCATGAGGTGGGGCATCAATTGTATAAGAACCGCAAATAGAATTATCATCATATAAAAATTTTCCATTCCCGGTGAATCCCGGAAATTCTCCAGGAGAGAAGGAAACTCTAATAAAAGCTATTTTTAAATCACCTGTTAATTGACCAATTAAAGGTGTATAGAAAATGAGGAAGGCTATTACCCACCTACATAAAAAGCCTTGGGACATTTTAAATATTTACTAAAAAATAACATTCATAGAGAACCGCATCGTATTTGTTAATGGATGCCCTGGCTCTCCTGATGTATATCCAAAATCAAAACCATAATTAGAAAATCTTAGCCCTACACCAAATGTTGGATTTGAAATTTTTCCAGTTTTATCAAAATAATACCCACCCCTTAGGGCAAAATAGGATGAATACCAATATTCCATTCCAAAGTTATGTACTAACTTATCTAATTCATCTTGGATTGAACGATCATCTCCTGATCCAACTTCTTTTTGACCCCACTCATTATAAATACCCCAATTATTATCACCAAAATTTGCACCGTATTCAATAGACGTATTTAACATTTCTTCAGGATCACGTTTACCATTATTGTTAGCATCTCCAGCCCATTCCCATCCTCCGATTTTTCTATCTGCATCTTCACCTGCAGGAGCACGATCAATATCTCCACCTAAAAACCAATCATCTACCCAAGAAGTAAATATTGCTTTGTAAAGAGGATCTTTATGTGCGGTTTCTAATTTGCCATTTTTATTATAGTTACTATTTTTAACACTTTTATTGCCCTTACTATCAAAGCCACCAATTAATCCATCACCATCCCAGTCCATATCTGGGTATGATGCTACTAGTAGCTTATCTACATCATAAACCATTTTGAAATTATTATTATCATTTCTAAATAATTCATACGCAAATCCAAATGTTAAATTCGTTGGCTGAGGATCTGCTTGATCGGGATCAATAAATGATACTTTTGGACCAATATTTGTCATTGTAATGCCTAAATCTAAATTTGGTGTTAACCATCCCTTTTTCATATATCCAATATCAAAACCAAAATCTGTAGAAGTTCCTTTACCTTTTTCAGATCCAGTACCCAGCTCAACCAAATGTTGATAGGAAATTTTAGCATTAAGACCAAATGATGAAGATGAAGAGAGTTTTGAACTATAAGAAACTGCTGCAGCCATCATATAGGAAGTAAATTTTCCTTGGTACTGTGCATATTCATCCATTCTTACTTGTT
>JAYZKF010000079.1:0-2629 GCA_036163755.1 Fidelibacterota bacterium | reverse complement strand
ACGAAAAGCTTAATTATAAAAACAATTCACCCGATAAATTATCATTTATATGGTTTCACATTTGGCCAAATGCTTATAAGAATGATTCAACCGCATTTGCAAAGCAAGCTGGCCCTAGTTCAGAGTTTGCAAGATCTGATTCACTCAGTAGAGGTTTTATTGACAGTCTAAATTTCACTGTAAATGGTGAAAAAATTAATTGGGAATATCATCCAGAATGGATTGATGTTATTAAATTAAACCTCAATTCTCCTTTAAGTCCCGGAGAATCAATAAATATTGAAACACCATTTTTTGTAAAAATCCCAAGAGTCTTTTCACGCTTAGGACACACAGGCAAGCATTATGAAATTACGCAATGGTATCCTAAACCTGCCGTATATGATCATAAAGGTTGGCATCCAATGCCTTATTTAAACCAAGGTGAGTTTTATTCAGAATTTGGGACTTTTGATGTAAAAATTACATTGCCTCAAGATTATCGAATTATGGCAACCGGTGATATTGTTGATGGAGATGATGAATATAATTGGTTGGATTCGTTAGCTACTGTTACAGATTCAATTAATCAATTATCTGAAGATGATTTTAAAATTTGGATAAAATCTCATAAGAAAGCTGAGGAGGATTCATCAGTTGCGCCTAAAATTAAAACAATACATTTCCGACAGGAGAATGTACATGATTTTGCATGGTTTGCTGATAAGAAATGGCTTGTACAAAAGGGGGAGTTATCTTTATCTGACTCAACTAGAGATGTAAAACTTTGGTCATTTTACTTACCAAAAAATGCAGAAATGTGGAAAAATTCTATTGAATATTTGCACGATTCAGGATATTGGTATAGTCGGTATTATGGTGATTATCCTTATAATCATATTACAGCTGTAGATGGGGACCTCTCTGCTGGAGGTGGAATGGAATATCCTAACATTACAGTTATTGCTTCAATGCCAAGCAAGCATATGTTAGAAATGGTGATTATGCATGAAGTGGGGCATAATTGGTTCTATGGTATACTAGGTAGTAACGAGAGGTATCATACTTGGATGGATGAAGGATTGAATCAATATTCATGCATTCGATACTGGCAAGATAAATATAAAGATGAAAATGAGCGTTTTGTAATTAGTCCTTTTATCCAGGATAAATTGGGAATAGCAAAAAACTTAAAATTTAGTTGGTTTGAGTATTTTCAGTATTCATTAATATCTCAAAATTCAAATAAACAACCCTTGAGTCTTAGAGCTGACGAGTTCAATGGTGCAAATTATGGTCTTAATTATAGTAAAACAGCTGTTTTTACCCGCTTCCTTCAGCATTATCTTGGTCAAGAAAAAATAGATGATATTATGCAGGATTATTATAAAACTTGGAAATTTAAGCACCCTTATCCAGAGGACGTTCAAAGTATTTTTAAAAACCATACAGACAAAAATCTTGATTGGTATTTTGATGGTGTTTTAACTACAACTGACTATATCGATTTCTCAATAAAAAAATCTCGCGGCCGATATATTGTTTCTAATGAGGGTCAGCTTAAAACTCCTGTAGAGGTTGTTTTTTATGGAAGAAATCATAAGGAATTAGAACGTAGGTGGGTAGGTGGATTTGAATGGCGTAAAACTATAGAAGCCCCATCAGAAACATGGTATGCAATTATTGATCCGGATGAACACATGCCTGATATAAATAGAAGCAACAATGCTACGAGAAGTGAAGTGCATTTTAATTGGATTTGGGATCAACCTACTTTTTATGATCACGATATCAATTATTTACCTTGGTTTAGTTATAACCATTATAATGGTTTCACGCCCGGGATTCTTGCCTTTAAAGGATTAATCCCTGGGTACAATTCATCTATGACAATTAAACCCATGTGGGATACTAATAATTCAAAAGTTAGTGGTAAAATTAGCTATTCGCGCAATTTAAATAATTCAGCATCTTTATTAAATCGTTCAATATTGAGAATTAATGGTTCTCAATTTGAAGGGAATACTGGCGGTAGCCTTGGTTATACATGGAGAAATAGTAATGATGGTAAAAAAGCGAAAGAAATTTCATTAGATATTAATTATTCAAAATTAGAATCAGGCGCATTTGATTCTAATTTATATTCAGTTGGTCAATTCACAACAACTTCAATTAACTATAGCTTCATTAGACAGCTTGAAGGAACTTTGAAGAGCTCTTCATTTAAAATAGGTTTCCAATCAGGCAATGGACCTGATGCAATATTTACATTAGGCTGGGTTGAAGCAGATTGGAAAATTAAAATTTCAAATAATTTAGGTATTGATATAAGATTTTGGAGTGGAACTTTCTTAAATAAAGATAATGTGCCAACACATTTTCGTTCATTCATTAGTGGTGGAGTTGATCCAAATTTTTCAAGTTTAATATTGGATCGAACTGGAAGCTCAGAAAATAATTCTATATTGAATAATCAGTACATTAAGAGCGGTCCCGCATTAAGAGGATTAGTAATAAATAATGGTGTTCCCATATCATCGACTGAAGTGACCTGGGGGATGAATATTGATCCAAGCTTTCCTTTATTTATTGATATCGCTGGAGGGTCTGACTTTGATGAGATATTTGCTGTTTTTGGCTTGAAAGTCGG
>JAYZKF010000078.1:0-5177 GCA_036163755.1 Fidelibacterota bacterium | reverse complement strand
TATAAACTGGCATTGCCAAATAATCTTCTGCTAAGCGACGATAAAGCTCTAATATTAATAATGTTTCTTTTTGAGCCTCTTCTGCAGTTGCATGAGCTGTATGACCTTCTTGCCACAAAAATTCAGTTGTTCTTAAAAAAAGACGGGTTCGCATCTCCCATCTAACAACATTAGCCCATTGATTGATAAGCAAAGGAAGATCTCTATAAGATTGAATCCATTTTTTGTACATCGACCAAATAACTGTTTCTGAGGTTGGGCGAACAATAACTTCTTCTTCAAGTTTTGATTCCGGGTCTACTAATAATCCGCTTTCAGAGTCAGATTTAAGTCTAGTATGAGTAACTATTGCACACTCCTTTGCAAATCCTTCAACATGTTCTGCTTCTTTGGCCAAAAAAGATTTTGGTATAAATAATGGAAAATATGCATTTACGTGACCTGTTTCTTTTATCATAATATCAAAGGAATCTTTAATTAGCTCCCAAAGTGCAAAGCCATATGGTCGCACTACCATAGTACCTTTTACTGGTCCATAGTCAGCTAATTCAGCTTTTGTTACTACATCAGTGTACCATGCTGCATAATCTTTTGATTGGGGTGTAACACCTTTAGACATAATCTTTTTCTTATAATTCCTTTTGAGAAATTACCGGGACCCTAGTGTCCTTACAACACCATTTTTAATTTGAATTGATTGAGGCTGATAGTATTCCTTGATTAGTTTCTGGGCTATAGAATTAAACTTGGATAAGATTATGTACAAAAAATATTTCTCTTTATGTCTTTATGTAATGCTAATACTTATTGGTTGTGAAAATAAAAAAGCAGATATGGTTATTCACAACGGCAAAATTTATACTATGAATGAATATAATCCCATTGCTGAAACCGTAATTGTAAAGGATGGAAAGATTGTAAATGTAGGACGCCAAATTAATTATCGCCCATACATTGGTGAAAAAACCAAAATATTAGATTTAAATGGAGCCACTATGGTCCCAGGTTTTATTGAGGGTCATGGACATTTTATGGGTCTAGGATATGCAAAAATGCGTTTGGATCTTTCTGTTGTCGAAAATTATGATGAGTTGGTAGATATGGTACAGGAAGCGGTAGATAAAACTCCTCCTGGCGAGTGGATTCTTGGACGGGGTTGGCATCAAAGTAAATGGTCACCCATGCCTGAGCAATTAGTAAAAGGATTTCAAACCCATGATCAGTTAAGTGCTATTTCACCTGATAATCCTGTATGGCTAACGCATGCGAGCGGTCACGCAGGGTTTGCAAATGCAAAGGCAATGGAAATTGCGGGGATTACAACTGAATCGGAATTTGGATTTGGTGGGGAAATAATTAAAGATATTCGAAAACAGCCAACAGGAATATTTAATGAAAGAGCGCAATATTTAATCAGTAAGCATGTAGAAACTCCAAGTTATGATGCTGGTTCAGAATCAGGTTCAAATTCTGATATAGCGCTCGAACTAGCAGTGAAAGAATGCTTAGAAAATGGTATTACTTCTTTTCATGATGCTGGTGCTGGGAAAGAATCAATTCAAACTTTTCGTAAAGGGATTAATTCAAATAAATTAAAGATACGCCTATATGTTATGCTTACAAGTAGAGATCCTGATTTACTTGAAGAATGGTATAAGCGTGGTCCAGAAATAGGGACTTCAAATGATTATTTAACTATTCGTTCTATTAAACTCAATGCTGATGGGGCATTAGGTTCAAGAGGCGCATGGCTATTAAATGAATATACGGATCGACCTGGGCATTATGGGATGGCAACACAATCTATGGATTACGTTTATGAAGTATCTAATAATGGTTTAAAGCACGGTTTCCAGGTAAATGCCCATGCAATTGGAGATAGAGCAAACAGGGAAATTCTCAATCAATACGAAAAAGTATTTAAAGAAAATCCTAAAAAAGCTCATGACTTGCGTTGGCGAATAGAACATGCCCAACATATTGATCCTAAAGACATTCCAAGGTTTGGTGATCTAGGAGTTATACCATCAATTCAAGGCATACATATGTCTTCTGATCGGCCTTGGGCAATTAATAGACTTGGGGAAAAAAGAATTATTGAAAGTGCATATGTATGGCGTGACTTAATTGATAATGGGGGCTTGATCGTTAATGGTTCAGATGTACCTGTTGAACCAATTAATCCATTAGCATCATTCTATTCAAGTGTAAGTAGAAAAACACTAAAAGGGTTCCCAAATAATGGATATGAACCTAAACAAAAAATGACGAGACTAGAGGCACTTAAAAGTTATACAATTAATGCAGCTTATGCTGCTTTTGAAGAAGACATAAAAGGTTCTATCGATATCGGTAAATATGCAGACTTCACTGTTTTATCAAAAAATATAATTACAATTCCTGAAAATGAAATATTAAATACAAAAGTATTATATACAATAATAAATGGAAAAATTGAATATCAGTATTAATGAGCCTGAATTCAGCAAAACTCGTTCGATCTCTACATCATAAAAAGTATCGCAAAAGTCATAATAAATTTATTCTTGAGGGAATAAGAGCTATTGATTTTGCTAATAATAATTCCACAGAATTTTCACTAATTATACATACAAAAAAATTTTCAAAACAAAATCCCAAATTAATTTCAAAAATAAAATGTAAATCGATAGAAATAGTTTCTGAAAAAGAAATGGATAAACTGTCACCTTCAAAATCACCATCTGGCATATTAGTAGTTGCTAGTATGATTAATTATGGTCAATTCAATAATAATAACAACCTAGTTTATTTAGATAAGATTTCTGACCCAGGGAATATGGGTACAATTATAAGAACGGCAGCATGGTTTGGTGTGTACCAAATTGCTTTATCCCCAGGTTGCATTGACCCCTATAACCCAAAAGTCGTTCGAAGTGCTATGGGAAGTCATTTTTCTCTTAATTGGATGGGAGAAAAAGATATATCAACCTTAAAGAATTATAAATTGATCGCGGCAGATCAAAATAGTAAAAACAATAAATTAGATAAATTAATAGATAAATGGGCTCTTATAATGGGAAGCGAATCGCACGGACTTTCAAAAAAAACTCTTTCATATGTTGATCAAAGGATTGGAATTAATAAAATAGGTTCAGGAGAATCGTTAAATGTTGGTGTTGCAATGGGTATTTTACTTGATAAAATGATATAATAATGCTTTGTTTCACCATTGCAATATAAAGTGGTAATTTCTCCTACTATGAAAAAAATGGATTTAGAACCCTATGAGCCGGACCCTCTCAGTTCCGTTCGCATTTTGGATCGTTTTATTATCGGTTTTTTCTGCACTAATTATTGCATCGATTTTTAGCGCATTAGACCCGTCTATCCTTGATGGATCTAAACCTAGTCTATCAACATATATTTCCATGTTTTTTGGTCAAGCTTTTTTGATTGTACCTGTTCTAATTTTTTTAACTCGTAAACAGCTTCCAATTATTGAATCTCTTCGAATAAATCCTATTTCTAAAGAAGTGACAATAGCTACAATATTTCTTTCAATTGGTGGAATGATACTTGCTGATGAAATAAACATATTAGTTGATATGGTCATTCCGGCACCAGATTCCTTTCTACAATTAGAAGCTCTTCTTACTCCTGATAACCCTTTATCTTTATTATTACTTATCGTTACTATTGTTTTTTTAGCTCCAATAGGTGAAGAGCTCTTATTTAGAGGATTTTTACAGAAACATCTAGAAATGGCCTGGGGTGACATAACTAAAGCTATTCTTTTATCTAGTTTATTTTTTGCGGCAATACATTTTAATCCATACTGGCTAATTCAAATATACTTATTAGGTGTTTTATTAGGATATATTGCTTGGCAGACTCAATCTGTAATTTCATCTATCATTTTTCATGTAATTATTAATGCTTCGTCTCTTATATTTACATTTCTAGGGGAATCGGCTGAATCATTCTTATTATGGCATGGGCATATAAACCCTATTATTTTATTAATTGGTGCTTATTTCTTTTGGATTGGTTTAAAACAATTAAAAATCATTAAGGTAATCTAAAATGAAAAAGGAATTATTTAGCAATGAGATAACTATTCTAAGAGATACTTTTAGACGTTTACTTAGACGTAGAGCTACAACAAATATTGTTAAGTTAATTGATAAAACTCATCCTGCAGATTTGGCCCTACTTTTTCGTTATTTCAATGATATTGAACAAGATGAAATCTTTAGTGATTTAAAAGAATCAGAGACTACAGCGGAGTTCTTAAGCGAACTTGATGAATCAATTGCTATCCGTTTATTAGAAAATGAATCCCCAGAAAGAATAGCACAAATTCTCGAAAAAGCTAGTTCAAACGAACAAGCATATTTAATGGGATTAGTGGATGAAAAATATGCCAATTCAGTAATTGATCTTTTGAAAGCTGAAAAGCAAGAAGAGTTAGAAGAAATGATGGCCTATCCTGAAGATAGTGCTGGAATATTGATGTATACTGATGTATTCACTCTTCATGAAGATACAAAAGCTAAAGATGCGATCTATGCTCTACAGGATCAAGAAGGGGCAGAAATGGTCTTTTATCTTTATACTTTAGATAATGATGGACGCTTAACGGGCGTTATTTCATTGCGTGATTTAGTCACAACGCCTGGCGATACAATGCTAAAAGATATTATGTCAAAACAAATTCATGTTGTTCGTCCTGAAACAGATCAAGAAGAAGTTGCTCGAATAGTCTCGCAGTATAATTTTTTAGCCGTACCTGTTGTTGATTCAGAAGAAAGACTTTTAGGCATTGTAACTGTTGATGATGTAGTGGATGTAATCCGAGAAGAAGCGACTGAAGACTTTCTACAATTAGTCGGTGCAGGAAAAGATCGTGAAATTCTTTTGAAATCATCATGGGAAAATGCAAGAATGAGAGTACCTTGGCTATTTGCAAGCTGGGTAGGTGGTATTTTAGCTGCTTTAATCATTGGTATTTTTGATGACGTATTGAAGAGTACAATAGCATTAGCCGCTTTTATTCCAGTAATCATGGGTATGGGTGGAAATATTGGGACGCAATCCTCAACTATGATTGTAAGAGGCTTAGCTACTGGACGAGTAAGTTTGGAAAATTCCGTTAAAATATTATTCAAAGAAATCAGAGTAGGATTAATATTGGG
>JAYZKF010000077.1:0-22681 GCA_036163755.1 Fidelibacterota bacterium | reverse complement strand
ATCAAGGTGTTATTGATGATAATCCTCGGAAGCCCAAAAAAGTAACAAAACCATATCTCTTGGATGCGATCAGAGCACTTGGTTCAGGTAAGCCAATTAGTATAGCTGAGACGAAAGGGAGAGGTTGTACTATAAAATTTCCTAAATAAATTTTTTTGAGTATCCAGTAACATAACTATTGTTATTGGATACTCTTTATTTATTCCTATGCAAAATTCCACATATCATATCAAAATATTATTAATAAGTCTTAGCTCATACTTGATTGCCGATGACAATGTGATTGACTTAAAAACTTTTCCTAGACCCACGATGTATACTTCTTTTACTGATAGTGAGATAATTATTGATGGTATTATTAATGAAGAAGCATGGATTAAAGCCGACTCCATTACTGATTTTTATCAATCACAACCAAACCCTGGATATTTACCTACAGAAAAAACTGTTGTTAGAATACTTTATGATAAAGACTTTTTATATGTTTCAGCAATTCTCTATGATTCAGAACCAGATAAAATAATTATTGAAAGTTTAGAGCAGGATTTTGATTCACAGAGCTCCGATGCTTTTGCCATTATGTTGGACACATTTAATGATGATAAAAGTGGCTATGCCTTTCTTTTTAATCCTGCGGGCGCAATAAAAGATATGTATATAGATAACGACGGTACTACTATGAATCGTGCATGGGAGGGTATAGTTCACCCAAAAACTTCTATTAATGATAATGGTTGGCAGATAGAATTAGCTTTTCCTTTGACAAGTTTACGATTTAATCCCAATGATGGTTCACAAGATTGGGGAATAAACTTTTTAAGAAGAATTCGTAGAAAACGTGAAGACCTTTATTGGAGTCCGATAGAGCCATTTCAAAAACTCGTTACCGTATCAAAAGGTGGTACATTAAAAGGGATTGAGGGCATTAAACCAGGTCGTAATCTTCAATTAAAGCCTTTTATTTTAGGTAATGAAATTTCTGAAGAAGAAAAAACAACAAAATCTGCAGGTGGTTTTGATATTAAATATAGCGTGACGCCTAGTTTAACTCTTGATGCAACATATAATACAGATTTTTCACAAGTTGAGGCAGATGAAGAGAGGGTAAACTTGACTCGTTTCCCATTATTTTTTCCAGAAAAACGCGATTTCTTTTTGGAAAATGCTGGAATATTCGAGTTTGGTGATATCTCTAACTATCTCTATCGCATGTCACCCAGTCGATATAGTAGATCTTTTACAATGTTTCATAGTAGGAGAATAGGTTTGGAGTCAGGGAAGGAAGTTCCTATTGCTGGTGGTAGTAGATTAAGTGGTAAGGTGGGAAATTTTGATGTTGGTTATTTAAATATGCTTGCTGAAAAAATAGATGATATTCCTCAGACTCAATTCAATGTAGCTCGAATAAAAGGGAATATATTACAAAAATCAAATTTTGGTGCAATCTTGATTGATCGAAATTCAAATGGTGAAGGAAATGATCATAGATCAGTGGGTGTAGATTTGAATTTAAATATTAATAAGCTTTTGATTTATTCCTATCTGGCCCAAACTGAAAACCCAGATATTGAAGGAGACAATACTGCGGGTCGTATGGTTGTTGCATACCGAAATAATCAATGGGATTTATCTGCGTATTATAAGAAAGTCGGTAAATCTTTTGTGCCAAAGGTAGGGTTTATGCAGCGAAACAATGTTGGAGAAACATTTCTAACGGCAGGCTATCATAAAAGATTTTCATCTGGTCCATTTTTAAGTATTAATCCCTATGCTTTTATAAATCAATATGACAACCTCGATGGTTATATGGAGTCAAGGGCACTAAAAGTGGGTTTTGATGCCCAGTTTATGAATGGCTCGATGCTTTTCTCAGGAATTACACAAACTGAAGAAATAATTAAATCTTCTTTTGAGCTATATGGCGCAAAAGTACCTGAGGGTAGCTATAAGTTCAATAATTTAAGTTTATATTATCGAGGCGATAGAACAAAATTTATTACCCTTAATGGTAATGCAAGTCTTGGAGAATATTTTCATGGTACACGTAACTCCATTGGTTTGTCAACATCAATCAAAGGTGGCTACCGATTAATAGTTGATTTAGGCATGAATAAAAATTATGTCAAATTTCCCGACGCTGAAGTGAATGCTGATGTATATACTTTAAAAATAAAATATAATCATTCAGTAAAATTTTTAAATACCCTTTACTTTCAATATAATGATGCGGATAAAAAACTAGTTACTAATTTTAGAATGAATTTTATTCATGCACCACTTAGTGACTTATTTATAGTCTACTCCAATATTTCTGATTTAGAAGGAGAGGAAAAAGATAATGGCATGATTTCTCTCAAATTTACAAAGCTTTTTTCTTTATAATTCTTTCTCTAGAATCGTTTTAAGATATTTTCAATAATGAATCAGAAAAAATTTTCTATTTGGCTTGTCCCATCCCACATTGATGTTGATTTTATTAACATAATAATTCATTCGTTAAGCAAAAAGTATTTGGCACCTACTTTTATTCCGCACTGTACGATTTTTAGTCCTATTATAGATATTAATAAAGCACAAGACACTATTGAGCAATTTGATCAAAAAAAATTCCAGATTAATGTTGAAAGCATAGGTGAATCAGATGATATTTGGAAAACGGTTTTTTTAAAACTGGTTAATGATTCAACTTTAAAGAAAATAAATTCCCTATTCGATAAGGCCTTTCCGCATAGATATCACTTTGATCCTCATATAAGTTTAATTTATAAGAAATTAGATTTTAAGAAAAGAAAATCGATAATAAATAAATTAGATATGGAAAAATCTTTTGTTATTGATAAAATATCTATTGTTTGTACTTCAGATATAGTTGAGGATTGGGAAACTGTTTATAGTAAAAAACTTAATTGAAAATAGTCCTTTCTATATTGCATCTGCTTTGTAAATTTAGTTTAGTATCATGCGATTAATTTATCTTTGGACATCACGAATTATACTAAGCATTACAATGGTTGGTATAACGCCCTTCTCAAGTAATGCTACAATTGTACTAGCTCAGTCCAAAAAAAAGAACCCTGCCCAAGCAAGTAAATATGCTAAAAGGGGGAGCGCTAAGGCAAAGAAAAAGGATTATAGAGGTGCACTTTCTGATTATAAAAAAGCGTATCAGTTAAACCCAACTTCCAATTATAAGAAAAGAGTGCAGCAATTAACCTCATTGGCTAAAAAAAGTGGTGGAAGCTCATCTAAAAAACCATCAAAAAAACAGGTACAACAAGCAACATCCTATGCCAAGAGGGGAAATGCTAAAGCTAAGAAAAAAGATTATGCAGGAGCATTAAAGGATTACCAAAGAGCCTATAAATTAAATCCGTCCTCATCAAATAAAAAAAGGGTACAACAATTAACCTCACTGGCTAAAAGAAGCGGTAATCAAGTAGCCTCAAAATCACCAACTAAAGCTAGAACCCCAAGAATGTCTGATATTCCTGTTATAAGCCCAGTTAAGTATGCTAATGAAATTTATAATATAACTGAGGCATTCGAATTAAGTTCGAGAAACTTAGCAAGAGCTACAACTTATCTTGATGAAAAAGAAAAGAAGAAGGTTGAAAAGATTTATGTTAAGTTAGCTCCATCAACATCCGATCTAGAGCAGGCGGCTAGATTGGATCCTAATGATTTTCGTAAACAGATTGATTTGTCAAGAAATTATGAGTCTAATGGTCGCTTTGAAGATGCAAAAGAGATTTATTTAAAATTAGCTGCTCAAAATCCTAATAATGCGGATGCTCATTTTCATCTTGGTTCTTTCTATGCAAGATTTGGTCAAATGACAAAAGCTAGACATTCTTTCGATGAAGCTTTAGATGTTCAGCCTAGCCATCGAGCTACGATTGAAACAATGGCTACTTTATTTAAAACTAAAGAGTCACGTTCAATGTCCAATGACATGTTGTCAAAATCTGCTGAAAAAGATCCAAATGGACCAGGTGAGCAAATGAAAAAAGTTAGACAAAATTTAAATGATCTTAATTATGATAATGCAGCAAAATTGGCTCAGGGTGGTCAAAACATGTTTCCAAATCAAGTTGGTTTTATTTATCTTAAAGGTAGAGCATTTGAAGGCTTAGGTAATTTGGATAAAGCCAAGGCTACCTATCAAGAATCAATTAAAAAAGACCCAACCCACCATGAATCTTATGTAGCATTAGGTAATCTCTACTTTAATCAAGGTAAATATGTTTATGCGGCACTTACCTATGGTGATGCTATTCGTATTGATCCATCAGATAAGGATTCACGCTTTAATCAAGGATTAAGTTATTTCAAAGGCAGCGAATGGGGTAGAGCCGCTTCATCTTGGGAAGATCTTCTTCATTATGAACCTCAAAACCAACAGGTAAAAATCTTGTTGCCACAAGCTTATTATATCTTAGCTGTAGAATATAACCGTGTAGGTGAATCAAACTTAGGCCAAACTGCATTTAGGAAAGCTTTGAGCGTTAATAAGAATTCTGGAGTATGGCTCCCTGGATCTATGAGAGTTTTAGGTGATTATTATAGAGATAAGGGAATGCACCGTGAGTCACTATCAGCGTACCAAGAGGCTATTGAGCTAAAACCAAATGATGCTAAAACTTACTTAGGATTAGGGATCACTTATTGGAGAATGAAGGAAACAACTTTGGCCAAGGCTGCTTGGGCCCGATCAATGGAAATAGATCCTATCAACAATGATTCACGTGGTTGGCTTTTATTAGCTGGAAAAACTTCCAGTTAAAGCTACTATTAAAAGAATGGATCAATTCAGCCAACCAAGTTGAATTAATTTTTTTTCGATTATAAACGCTTTATCATGTTTCTTTTACTAAAAATAAACATCATAATTTTATGAACTCTATGAAGTATTCAATTTTATTAGTTTTCTTATTATCAATTTTGAGTGGGCAGCGTCCTGGTGATGCTGAAGTTCGACGTGGGGCAGATGCGTTTTATAATTATGAATATGAACAAAGTGTAAAAATTCTTGATAATTCTCGAAAAAAGTATCCAAATCATCCTGGTGTACATATTGCTTGGGTTGCTGCAAAGTGGCGAAGTGATGAATCAACGCTTTCACGGGAAAATGTATATAAAAATTTTGATAAGAATCTTGATGATATAGAGTTAGTATATGAGTCTCTATTAGCTGAGAATCCATCAGATCCTGAATATCTATTGTATCATGGAACTACAAAAGGCTTAAAAGCACGAATCCTATTAGGTCAAAAGAAATGGATTCCTACGCTTTTTTCAGCATATAAAGGGTTCCGAATCATTCAGAAAGTTGAGCAAATCGATTCAACATTACTTGATTTATATTTGCCAATTGGAATAGTTGAATATTACGCAGGTATGAGTAATGTGCTTATAAAGGCGGGGGCTGAACTTTTTGGTTTGGAGGCATCAAAGCAAGAAGGTCTAAGAAAAATGGAAATAGCAGCGACCCAAAGCCCTTGGGCATGGACGGAAGCAACAAGCATACTCTCCTTTATATATCAGTTTGTTGATATTGATATTGAAAGAGGATATTTATTGAGTAAAAAATTAGTAGAAAAATATCCAAATAATTATGATTACAAGATTCATTATGTTCAAAGTTTACTTCAAAAGGGAGATCTGCAATTAGCTAGAGAACTCCTTGAAGAATTAAATGAATCTCTTAATAAGCAGCGACCTCGCCATCAAGAATTATTTACTTCTTATGTATATTATCTGTGGGCATACTATTATTATTTAAATGGTGATGAAGGAAAAGCATTAAACTTTTCAAATTTAAGTATTGATAACTATTATTCAGATTTAGATGCATTTTTAGGAGAATCATATTTGCTCAAAGGAAAAATTATGGATAAACAGGGTAAACGTATGGAGGCTGTAGTTGCATATAAGAAGTGCGTTAAATTGGGAAACTATACAAATGCTATCAAATTGGCTGAAGAGTATTTGAATAATCCCTTCCTCCAATAGATTTTTGTAATTTTCGGACCTAAAACAATGATTAAAAGAAGGAAAACAAGAGAAGTAAAGGTTGGAAACCTAATAGTTGGTGGTGAGCATGCGGTTACTGTGCAATCCATGACCACAACAAAAACTCACGACATTAAAGCAACGCTAAAAGAAGTTGAGCGTTTAGAAGAAGCAGGGTGTCAAATAATTCGTATTACCGTTCCTGACCAGCCTGCGGCTGATGCATTGTATGAGATCAAGAAAAAGATGAATGTTCCTCTTGTAGCAGATATACATTTTAATTACCGTATGGCACTAGAAGCCGTTGATGCAGGTGCTGATAAGATTAGGATAAATCCAGGTAATATTGGGGGGAAAAAGAAAGTAAAAGAAGTTTTAGATAAAGTTGCTGGTGCAGGTCTACCTATTCGAATTGGTGTTAATGCAGGTAGTCTAGAGAAAGATTTAATTGAAAAGTATGGATTTCCGACTCCTGAAGCCATGGTTGAAAGTGCGAAGCGCCACATTGATATTTGCCAAGAACACAATTTTAATGATATCATTGTATCGCTTAAGGCATCTGATGTTAATCTTATGATGTCTTCTTATGAATTATTCTCAAAAAAATATGACTATCCACTCCATTTAGGAGTCACAGAGGCTGGCCCTACTAAGTCCGGAACTATAAAGTCTTCCGTTGGAATAGGTGCTCTATTGGCAAAAGGTATCGGTGATACAATAAGAGTTAGCTTAACTGATGACCCAGTTGAGGAAGTGCATGTAGGTTTTGAAATATTAAAATCCCTTGGATTAGCTTCAAAAGGCGTTACTATTGTTGCTTGTCCAACTTGCGGTAGATTAGAGGTAGATTTATTTAAAATTGCCGGGGAAATGGAAGAAAAATTAAAAGATGTTAAAACTCCTATGACAGTTGCCCTTATGGGTTGCGCTGTTAATGGCCCTGGAGAAGCATCACACACGGATCTTGGAATCGCATTTGGTAAAGGCGCTGGACATTTGTATTATCAAGGTGAAAATCGAGGTAAGATTTCTGAGGATCAGGCTATGAACAAACTAGAAGAGATGATTTCAGAGTTTGAAACAAGTAAACAAGAAGAATAATATGAAATATATCATTGCTCTTATTTTTTCATTAACGGTATTAACTGCACAGGACAAGAAAAATGACCCAACTCCAAGTGCAATCTCTGTTTACTGGAAAACGCTAGAGCCCCAGGAAAAAGAGATATTTCTTTTTTCTTATCTTACTCAGGTCTATGATACCCATCAAAAGATGATTGATGACTTAGGCTATGGAGATGTGACAACATGGTATTATAATAATAGAGCTGAATTAATTTACGGTATTTTTGACCAGGTGAATCAATCAGGTATGCAGGAATATATTGGATGGATTGATGAGTACTTTACACATGAAGAATTTGCCGGTAATTCTTTTGATGATGCTTTGTCATTCGCATTTCGTTTTCAGCAGGCCGCAGGTGAAACAATTTGGGAAAAATATGAGAATCTCAAATTTGGGAAGATAAAACCGGAAAATTAATGTCTTTATATCGTCCTAAGTTCTTACTTGAATGGTTAGAGATAAGACGACAAGGGGGTTTTAAGCTATTACTGAAGAAAAAAGGTTGGCAAGTAATCCTCGCCATCGTGGTCTATTATCTAATCAGAGATACAATATTATATATAATTATTCCTTATTATGCTTTTACATCTATGAAGGGCTGTTTCTAAATAAATCCACAAATATTTCTTAATCTATTGTAAAATATAGATGATGGATACTTCAATATATAAATCTCTTCCTGAAGCAAAATTCCTTTTGGATCATATCCATAAGATAAATCCAAAATATGGAATTGAAATTATTTTACCTCAACAGCGTTGGCCAAATCTCAAATTAAATCAAACAACTGATGTTATGAAAATGATACATCAACATCGTGAAGTATATTTAAATGCATCTACTAATGATCTTGGAATGATATATCATACTGAAGCTAGTGGTTATGCTGATCTTTGGATCCATATCTTAGACGAAAATAAAAATATTATAGGTTTATCTATTAATAAACTTTTTGAAGTAAATCAAAACCCTCTAAATTACTTTCAAGCATGTATGTTGAGCAGAGATATTCAAAATTTGGGAATTTATCCATTATTGCAGGATCTAAGGATTGCAATTTTTCCAGCAAATCATATTTTATGTCGAACACAAAACCCAATTGTGTATAAAAAATATCAAGAATTTTGTTATAAGCATGGAATGTCAATTTCACCAACGTTAGATAAAATTTATCCACAATCTATTGATATTGTTAAAGCAGCGGGTTTTAATATAGATGATCAATCAGTATCTCGTAATGCTATAAATGGAGAAGTATTAAAAGAGACACCCATCCCAGATCAAGAGATTGCTTCATTATGGGAGCGCATTAATATTGCAAATGGAGATTTATTGGTAATTATTTGTTACAAATAATTATTTATTTTAAATAAGTAATTGGTTTCCATTCTTCTGTTAATTTTCCAGAAGCTTTTATATAGTAAACCCCAGATGCAACTTTATTTCTAGAGTCATCGATCCCATTCCATGTGAAGGTATGATTTCCTGGAGCAAGGTCACCTGAATGTAGTCTAATAATTCTTCTACCATTGAGATTAATTATATCAATATTAACGGGTGAATTATTTAATTTATATATCGAAAACATAACTGCACCATTAAAGGGGTTGGGGTAGGGATTGTTTAGAATGAATTCTTCAGGAACAGTTATGTTAGTTCCTGACTCACCGTTTTCAACTGTTAGAAAATAATCCCAATTCCCACTAGTTGTATCTTGGCTTACTATGGAAAGGTAAATAGATTGAAGATTCTTTGGATCAATATTCATTGATGGGCTGGATATAACTTTGTATGAATTATCATTCATTTTAAGTATGGCATTCAGTCTAAGATCAGA
Source organism: Fidelibacterota bacterium (assembly GCA_036163755.1). Classification (GTDB taxonomy): domain Bacteria; phylum Fidelibacterota; class Marinisomatia; order Marinisomatales; family TCS55. The sequence goes on along the minus strand of JAYZKF010000077.1, from coordinate 13,706 downwards.
GAAACTGCCACTTTTATTGTATAGATTAACTAATACAGGTGTTTGAGATATAATTTGTACATACTGACTTGCAAATCGAGCTAACCTTGATGACTCAACTGTATCTTGATTCCCAATTTGAAAATTAATTGTTTCTAATATAGCTGGGCCTTCTACTGGATAACTTTGGGCTTCTTCATAAGAATAATTTTGAGTTCCAGTTGATGACATTATTTGATTTGCTATGGACATTCCATTAAGAGCTTGTTGAAAAGAGTATCCTTCTATTTTTAGCGCTTCATCAATTGCTAAATGTGATCCATCTTTTTCTCTACTATTTGACTTTACAGACTCTTCAATGATTTTTCGAATAGCCTTTGTTCCTCCCATATGTTGTTCTATATACTCAAAAAAAATAAATGAACCATACCAATGGAATCCACTTTCATCCAATGATCTATGGGGATATTGAAACCAATCCTTCATGTATTGATAACAATCATTAATTTCATCAAAAATTTCTTCTTCCATCCAAGTTGCAGAAGCCTCAAGTAACCAAGGTTTCTCCCAACCATCATATCCAAATTGAACTGCATGATAATATTCATGGGCGGCCGTTACTTTAATATTTTCAATTTCATCTAAAATAAAATTTTTATAGTTATTTCGAATAGCCATATAACTCGTAAAAGCATTTTTTTCAATCCTTGACTCAGATTTTTCATTATCTCCCTTAGACTGTGCATATTCTTCTGGTTGTACATAGCCATAATATTTTGAAGGTATGGAACGTATGTAAATATCATAATGTCCTGAGCCACCTTTATCTCGTGTAGTAGAGTAGTAACCATCACCAGGAGGTTTGGTGTACCCCATCTGATCATGTAGTATTTTTGAAACATTGTCAAAAATTTCAATAACTGATTCAAGGTAATCGGGTAATGCATTGTTGTCTTGGTCTTTAGAATCAATAGCATGATATCCAGAAGTAGTATAGTGAAACCTAAAATGCCCACTATCAACAAATTTGTCTAATCCAGCAGATTCAGATCGTTTAGCACCACTTCTAGATATTAATTTGCGATTAAAGTTAAAACCAATGCCCTTTAATTTATTTTTGTCATCATAGTCTAAATTTTGGCCATTTTTAGCTATTTCAAGTAAATAGGGAGTTAGATGGCGATTATTTGTTTTAACCTCTGTAAAAGCATTAAATACAGTCTCCGTAGACTCTTTAAGATTTTGTGAGTTTAAATTAATTAATAATATAAAAATTAGTATAAATAATTTCATTAATCGCCTTTTTGCTCTTTCTGTTTTTTTCTGTATAGGTAAAATCGAATAAATAATGACATTAGAAGGATGCCAAAAACATAAAACCAGGCAAAGTAGGGTAAATTTTCTTTCATTTTGGACTGCGCGCTATGAATTGTTCATAGCAATAAGCTATTAGTATAAGGCTAAAACCAACTGGGATCTCCCATCCATTTTGATTCTTATTATTTAATGTCCCAATACCTATCATACCAGAACCAGCAATATATAATCTTTTAACCCAAGATTTAGATTTAATATGATCATTAATATTTTCATTTGTTTGAGTTGATGATTCCATTTCCATTGTTGCTAAAACATTCTCTAATGGGAAGCGCAAAGCTACAAGTAATGAATTGTTAGCTCCGCCAAAATAAAATTCAAAATCTTCAACAGGCCGTTTCATCTTTAAACCTATTTGAAGAGACTCTCCAGTATTGAAAGCCTCAATACTGGAAATAGGATAATAAATTTTAGTTTGTTCTAATTTTGCTGTATCGCCCTTAGTATTGTGGATTGTCATATAATACCAAGAATTGGATTCATTGTACCAGCCTGCAACTTGAGATTCATTAAGTGGTATATCCGATGAGATATTTATAGATATTCCATTTTTTTTTGGCGAAATAAGTATTTTATTAATTTGATTTGTTTGACCGATAATTATATTGAAAACACAAAATAAAAGTATTTTTTTCTTCATTAATCTAATTTATTCTTATCTTTGAATTCTTTGATACCCTTTTGCAACCCTTCAATAATTGCTTCCATAATAGTATCAGACTGGATATCATTTATAATGTTTAATACCAGTATTGGATAAACTTCCTGAGGGAGTATTGGTTCCAATGCTTCAAAAGGATCTTCATTATCTATGATGTCATCGATGGACAAGCCAGAATTTAATTTTTTCTGTAGTTCCTCTTGAATTGTGTATATATAAGAAATTAATTCTTTATTTGAGAAGTGAATTAAGTCTTCGGTTTTAATATTTGAAGAGCTCATATTGGCTTAGAATTTAATTGTAATATACCATCTGTGGAAATTGACATTTAGACATTGAACACCATTCGATACTCAAAGTAATTTCTATAACATAATGAGAATGCCTCGGAACATTTTTCTCATATTTATATTTTTCACAATGTTACCTGCTCTTGTCTTGTCTCAGATCAAGAATCAAGGTGCAATAGGATCTGTAACAATTGACGGTAAAGTGTGGAATCAGATTGCAATGCGTCCAGTTATTCCCTATGGCAAATGGGGTATCGCTTTGGATTTAGTTTTTTACTTTGACGCTGAAGGAAACATTCATTCCGATGAATGGGATTTTTCATCTGGCAATGCGGTAAAAAATACTCTTATTGATAAAATTTATTATATCAGATATGGATTTCCAGGTGGTGCCACATATGCTAAAATTGGCGCATTGGATCGCGTAGATTTAGGTTACGGAATACTCGTAAGTGGGTATGCGAATAACATGCTATATCCTCAGGATAGAAAAATTGGCCTTAATTATGAAAAAAACTCTAAGTTCAATAATATCGAGATATTTATAAATGATTTCAAGGAAAATATAGGGCTATTTGGTGGTAGGTTTACAACAAAAAAACTTTTGGGTTTACCCATTGGCTTATCGATTGTTTCTGATCGTAATCAATTTTTAGGGTTAAAAGATAGTGATGGTGATGGTCGTCCAAATGTTGTAGATGATTTTCCTAATGATGATTCATGGTGGGTTGATACTGATGGCGATGGTATTGCTGATAATAATCCAGCTGAATTAGATATAGATGGAGACGGAATAACTGACACGCTTGATAGTAGAGTGCCCGGCTATTCTGGCGAGACCGTGATTCTAGATAAAGACATTTTACGTAAAGGTGAGCCAATTAATTTATCTAAAGATAAAGATCAAATTATGGCATTTGCTGTAGATATTGGATACCCATTAATTAAAAAAGAGAAATTATCTTTATCAATATATGCTCAAATGGCTCAAATGATTGGAAAGACGCTTGATCCAGCATCTGAAAACCATTTGGCTTTAGGTAGAGGTTTAGTCCCATTTGGAATGTCATCAACCTTTGGACCGGCTCATTTTAATTTTGAGTACCGTATTATACCTGATGGACGATTTGAATTTAATTATTGGAATCGACTGTACGAGATAGAAAGAGTTTCTTTTTCAAAAACAGACAATAATCAAATTAATTTGAAGACTAAAGAATCAAGCTTAGGACGTTTTGGAGAGCAAAAAGGCTATTTTGCTCGATTAAGACTCAATATGGGTTCTCTGTTTGAAGCAGGTGCTTCATATAATGATATGTTAGGTGATATTTGGTCACTAAATGAGCAAAGTTATATTCAAAAGAAAAATCAAACATTTCTTGCTTCGTTGCAGCTAAAAAAATCAATTAGTAGGATAAAATATGCTTATGCATTTTATCAGCAGAGAAATGTGCCAAATCCATTTAAATTCGTTTATACTGAAAGTACAATATTAGGTTATCAACTAGGGGTTTCTATGGGTAATGGTTTAGTGCTAAGCTATACTTTTAAAAGATCTTTTCGCGATCAAAATGGAGATGGGGAGATTAGCGGCGATAAAGAGACGATTGATATAATATCAATTGAAACTTCTTTTTCCTTTTAATGTTTATGAAAAGTCAAGATATCAGAAACGCATTTATTGAGTTTTTTAAGAGCAAGGATCATAAGTTTGTTCGAAGCTCACCCGTGGTTCCAATCGATGATTCTACATTGTTATTTACCAATGCTGGGATGAATCAATTCAAACCAATCTTTTTGGATCAATTAAAAGCGGAGCATCCTAGAGTAGTTAACTCTCAAAAATGTATTCGAGTAAGTGGCAAACACAATGATCTTGAAGAAGTTGGAATAGATAACTTCCACCACACTTTTTTCGAAATGTTAGGCAATTGGTCTTTTGGAGATTACTATAAAGCGGAAGCGATTCAATGGGCTTGGGAATTATTTACGGAAGTATGGGGTTTAGATAAGAATCGACTTTGGGCAACCGTATATCATGAAGATGAAGAGGCTTTTCAATTATGGCCAAAAGTTACAGATATTAAACCTGAACGTGTATTGAAGTGCGGTAAAGAAGATAATTTTTGGGAAATGGGCGAGACTGGTCCTTGTGGACCTTGTTCTGAAATACACTATTTTATCGGTGAAGATTTAAGTAAACAGAGTCCAGGAGATGTCAATTCTTCAGATAAATTTTGGGAACTATGGAATTTAGTTTTTATTCAGAATAACCGTTTGGATAACGGTAATTTAGAATCATTACCTGCAAAACACGTGGATACAGGCGCAGGATTTGAACGCATTGCTTCAGTACTACAAAAAACCTATAACAATTATACTACTGATCTTTTTCTGCCTATTATCAAAGAGACAGAAAAACTAACAGGAGCAAAATTTGCTGATAGCCCAGCTCCGTTTCAAGTTATAGCTGATCATATTAGAATGTTGAGTTTTTCGCTTGCTGACGGCTGTATGCCAAGCAATGAAGGCCGAGGTTATGTATTACGTAGAATTATAAGAAGAGCAGCCCGTTTTGGCCGAGCATTAGGACAGGAAAGAGCATTTGTTTTTAATCTTACAGATAGTCTTTGCGATATAATGGGAGATGCTTTCCCAGAGCTTGTAGAGAAAAAAGCTCATATAAAAAAAGTTATAGAATCAGAAGAAACTGCTTTCGGAGATACACTTGGACGCGGATTAAATCATTTTGATAAAATACTTAAAGATCTTAGCGGAAAAAGAATTCCAGGTAAAGAAGCCTTTCGTCTTTACGATACTTATGGTTTTCCGCTTGACTTGACAGAACTCATGGCCAGAGAGAATGGATTATCTGTAGATGTAAATGGATTTAATAAAGAAATGGAAAAGCAGAAACAAAGAGCAAAATCAACAGCAAAATTCACCCCAGAGACCAATGAATTAGAATGGATTACTTTATCTAACAAAGATGATTTTAGCTTTACTGGATATGAAGAGACATCTAGAAAATCAAAAATAAGACGCTATGCAATGCAAGAAGATCATGTCTTGGTTGTCCTAGATAAATCGCCATTTTACGCTGAATCTGGTGGTCAAGTTGGAGATACAGGAACGATAAAAGGATCCGGCGTTGATTTAACTGTAAATGATGTAAAAAAAGATGGGGAACAATTTGTTCATTATTGCAAAGGGAGTATCGATAATAAAACTACAGGTGACGTTACTTGCGAAATTGATTTTGACCGCCGTCAAAATATTAGAAAAAATCATACCGCCACACATCTAATGCATCAGGCGTTAAAAGATGTCCTAGGTGAGCATGTCCAGCAATCTGGTTCTTTAGTGCATCCAGACTATTTAAGATTTGACCTCTCTCATTATGAGAAAATAACCGATGATCAAATTCGGCTAATTGAAAATAAAGTAAATTCACAAATCTTATTAAATAATAGTTTAGATATATCACTTAAAGGATTTGATGAAGCAAAAAAAGATGGGGCCATTGCAATGTTCGGTGAAAAATACGGCGATCAAGTTCGAGTAATAACTATTGCGAATTATTCTAAAGAATTATGCGGCGGCACGCATGTTGATAGAACTGGCGATATAGGATTATTTAAAATTATTGAAGAATCTTCTTTGGCAGCTGGGGTTCGTCGTATCGTAGCAGTCACTGGTCAAAAATCTGTCGAATATATTCAAGATCAATCTTCCGCTTTACAAAAAGTACAAACGCAACTAAAATGTGGACAAAGTGATATTAATTCAAGGATTGATCAATTAATTACACAGAATAAATCTTTAGAGAAGGATTTAAAAATTAGAAAGAAAAATGATGATGGATTTAATGCATCATCATTAATGAATGATGCTCATAATATTGAGGGATATTCTATTATTACTGAAATAATTAGTGCCTCATCAATCGATGAATTAAAGGATAAGGGTGATTCTTTATTAAATGTCATGAAAAGTGGTGTAGGTGTTCTTGCAATTGATACTGAAAAACCCTCAATTGTCGTTGTCGTAACGCAAGATTTAGTTAAGCTTGGAATTAATGCTGGAGAATTAGCTAAAAGTATTGGCTCATTAATGGATGGAGGCGGAGGTGGGAAACCTCATCTAGCTACTGCTGGAGGAGCCAGTTCTGTAAAATTAAATCAGGCAATTGAAGGAAGTCTTGATATCATTGAAGAACAAATAAAGGGGAAAAGTTAATAATGCAGTACAAACAAGATGGTGATACGTATATCATCTATGTAGAACAAAATGAACCTATTATGGAAACACTTACTCAATTTTGCAAAGATCACAAAATTATTAATGCACAGCTATCTGGCATTGGAGCAATAAAGGATATAGAACTGGGAGCGTATGATTTAGAAAATCAGGAATATATCAAAGAAATTTATTCAGATATATGGGAATTAACATCTTATCAGGGAAATGTTTTACTAAAAGATGGTGAACCTTTTATCCATGCTCATATAAGTATATCAGATCATAGCCTCTCTGGCAAAGGAGGTCATCTATTCGAAGCTAAAGTAGCTGCAGTCGGTGAATTTATTTTACGAAAGATTAATACGGATGGGAAACGTGAATTTGATCCCAATATTGGTCTAGCCTGCATGGCTTTAAACTAAGGAGAATATTTATGGACAGAACTGTAATTACAGATGCTCATGCACCAAATCCTATTGGATCATATAACCAAGCAGTAATTGCCAATGGATTTGTATTTACAGCGGGTCAGATTGCCATTGATCCAGATACAGGAAAGTTAATTGAAGGGAATTTTAAAGATCGTGTTGAACAGGTTTTTAAGAATCTCTCTGCAATCTTAGAACGTGCAGGTACAGATTTATCAAAAGTGGTAAAGTTTACCGTCTTCTTAACAGATATGTCGAACTATGGAGATGTGAATGATGTATTTAATTTGTGGCTTGATGAAGCAAATGCGCCAGCAAGATCTCTGGTATCTGTTAAAGGGTTGCCTGCAGATACTGATGTAGAAATTGAATGTATCGCAACCATATGATGGCTTGATGTTCCGTATAATAATTTTTTCATTTTTGATAAATGGTACACTTTTTAGTCAAATAGCTGATTCTACTAATCAAAAATCACCCTCTAAAGCTGTTAGAGCTGCTCTTTTATTACCTGGGGGAGGCCAATTTTATAATGGTCAAAAATTAAAGGGTGGGTTGCTTATAAGTGGAGCTTTAGTATTTGGTTTTCTATATGCAGATCATGCAAAAAAATACAGTGACTATAGTGGGGATGATACAGATGAAAAAGCACGTTATTTAAAACTTAGAAACAAATATGGTTGGTGGGTAGGATTTGTCTATATTTACGGTCTTCTTGATGCTATTGTTGAAGCTCATTTATACCCATTTAACAAAGTTATGAATGAGGATCTAGAAAAACCTAATTCGGAGGATAAAAAAGAGCAATGAGTCAAAATCGAGAACAATGGGGATCAAAGCTTGGGTTTATTTTAGCTGCTACTGGATCTGCAGTTGGAATAGGAAATATTTGGAAATATCCGTCAATTGCTGGTCAAAATGGTGGTGGTGCATTTACTCTCGTTTATTTAGTGTGCATTTTTATTGTTGGCCTATCTATTGTAGTGGCTGAATTTGTAATAGGGCGAAAAACTCAACTAAGCCCTGTTGGTGCGTTTGAAAAATTATCTCCAGGAAGCAATTGGAAATGGGTAGGCTTTCTTGGGGTTGCATCTGCCTTTGTAATCTTATCATTTTACGGTGTAGTAGGAGGATGGATATTAAAATATATAGTTGATTCCATTGCCGGTGGCTTTAACAATTTATCAGGGAATCCAGAAATAGCTGGTGCAGTATTTGATGGCTTTATAACTAGCACCTTAAGCCCAATTGTTTATCAAATTTTATTCATGGGTTTATGTATTTTTGTAATAGTCCAAGGTGTTAAAGGTGGTATAGAAAAGTGGTCGAAAATAATGATGCCTGTGATTATTGTTTTATTGGGAGTTTTAGCCATAAGAGGTATGACTCTAGAAGGTGGTATGGAAGGATTATCTTTTTTATTCAATCCTAGATTTGAAGACTTGACTGCTTCCGCTATTGTGCTTGCATTAGGTCATTCATTTTTCACAGTTAGTCTAGGAATGGGTACAATGATAACCTACGGTAGTTATCTAGATAAGAAACAAAACTTAATGAGCTCAGCATTATGGGTTATATTTTTAGATACTGCCATAGCTATGTTGGCGGGAGTAGCAATATTTACTACTGTATTTGCATTAGGCGCTAATCCTGCTGAAGGGCCGGGCTTAATTTTTGTAATATTACCTTCTATTTTCCCTCAGTTAGCAGGAGGAGCCATCTGGGGTACGCTATTCTTCATTTTATTGTTTATGGCAGCACTTACTTCAGCTATATCTATTTTAGAGGTTGTTACAGCATATTTTATTGATCAAAAGGGTTGGTCTCGAAAGAAAGCAACAGTACAATTCGGAGCAATTATTACAATTGTAGGTGTTTTTTGTTCATTATCTTTAGGTGGAGGTATAAATCTTACTGGATTTCTCGGAATGCCTTTCTTTGATGTAATGGATTATTTATCATCTAAATATATGCTGCCAATAGGGGGTATGCTTACTGCAATATTTATTTTGCATAAATGGGGTTTAAAAGAATACATGGTAGAATTAAGAGCAGGAATGGACAATATATCATTACCAGATAACCTAGTTAAAATATTTTTAATTATTGCAGCAGCAGTCGTAGCATTTATCATATTTAATGAAATCTATTTTACAATAGCTGGGAAGGCTTTGATCGGATAAATTTTGCTTGCTGAAAAGTATTTTCCCAAAGGTTCACCTAAATATGTAACCTTTGCCAGTTATTTTCAAAAATTAGATGGTTTTATATCATTAAAACCTGAAAGATGGTTTGGTGTATTAACTATGGTTCTTGCCGGTTCCAATGTCGCCGGTCATATTAACAATCGATGGATGTACTGGGATTGGTCTACATTGTCATTTTTTCTAGTTGTGGTTCTATTTTTGGCACTTTGGTGGGATAGATTTACTAATAAATCTTCAATTTTTCCTGAGAAAGTAAATTCGTTCAAATCTGCTTTATATATACTTGCAAGTGGATCTTCACTTTATTTTTTGGGGATAATTCCCTATGGTTTTGATTTATTACTTTTTCAATATGGATTACCATATATCATTTTTTTCCTAATTGGTTATATGGTTTGGAGCATATCAATTGAAACCCAGGATAAATATGTACCTCCAAAAAATGAGATATCTCCAACTCTTGGAGTTATTATAGTCTTAACAATATTAAGTTCCTTTCTTGGTTATATGAATGATGATCCAATGATAAGCACTATAGCTGCGGTATATACTCCATTTCCTATTGTTGCATTAATCTTTCCATCAGCCATTCGCCACATCCAAAGGTGTCAGATGTACGTTGTCTTTATTCCTGCTATGTTTTTAAGTGTTCGGTTTCCTTGGTTTTTAATTGTAGTAGTATTGCTGTTTTGGCTACTAAGATATTTTCATTATTTCAGAAATGGAGAAGTAAAACCATCATTTAAAGTTGTGCTCCCTGACGAAATTGAACGCTAGATTATTAGCTTATTAATGGATCGTACTGAATTACTTACCGCTCTTCATTTAGATAAGTTTATTGCTCTTGATTTTGAAACGACGGGACTTGATTTTGATTCTGATCGAATAATAGAAGTTGCCGCAATACTTTTTATAGATGGTGTGCCTTCAAAAACGTATAACACGTTAGTAAACCCAGGTATTCCTATACCAAAATTGATTGAGCAAATCACTGGTATAACAAATGATATGGTTGTGGATTCTCCTAGAGAAAAAGATATAGTAGATGATTTGTTTAAGTTTATTGGTTCTTACCCGCTTGTTGCTCACAATACACCTTTTGATTTGGCCTTTTTAAAATCACTCGCTTCTCGTCATAATCATAATTATCAAGATAGCAAATATTATGATACACTAACTTTATCGCGTGCATTTCTTTTTTTCCAACCGGCACATAATCTAAGTGCTATCTCTGATTATTATGGTTTATCTACCGATGGAGCCCATCGTGCAGAATATGATACTGAAAATTGTGGAAAAATTTTTGTTGAGTTAATTGAGGAAGCCGCTAGCTATAATTTAGATCTTATATCCCGGATAATTTCATTATTAAAACCTTTTCAATCTCATAATAAAGATCTATTTATTAATTTGGGTAACCAACTGACAAAGGTTGGTGATTTAAAAAATGGATTGGTTAATTCAACAATAATTAAACCCAGTAGTAAAAATTATTTTATTCATGAAGGAAACAACAATGTCAAAAACACAGATAGTAATGAAATTTTTGGACCTGGTGGGCAATTAAATCGTTCTTTTGAAACTTACGAGGATCGACCTAATCAGGTAAAGTATGCGCAATATGTTGATGAATTATTTTCAAGCTCAGGTGGGATTGGAGTAGTTGAAGCAGGAACTGGCTTGGGTAAGAGTATGGCATACTTGTATCCTGCTATAAAACTAAACAACATAAATGATGATAATGGACCTGTTGTTATTTCTTGCTATACCAAACATTTGCAAGATCAATTATTTAGTAAAGATCTTCCTCGCTTAGCGAACTCGCTTGATACTTCTATTAAAGGGGTAGTTATGAAAGGTCGCCAAAATTATATATGTAAGACTCGACTTGATTGGATAATCGCAAGTGCTGAAAAAATCTTAAATGAAGATGAAGTCATGTATTTAATTCCTCTAATGGTTTGGTTAGAACATACACAAACCGGCGATATGGATGAATGCCCTGGCTTTACAAATGGTTTTACTTTTCGAATAATGGCATTAATACAGAGTGAGGCAGGATTTTGTACTTCATCTATTTGTGCCAGGAACAAAGGGTGCTTTTTTGGCGCATTGCGTAAAATGGTAAACCATGCAAATCTGATAGTAGTTAATCATGCCTTATTGATCTCTGAATCCAAAGCACGATTAATAAATGATGATAATCTTGGATTTTTACCTGATTATCATGCTGTAATTATTGACGAAGCGCACAATCTCACTCAAGCTGCATATCATCAGTTGACTTCAACTCTAGATCAAAGTTCGATGTTATATTTCCTGGATAGAGTTGACCCAAAACATAAGCACTCTATTCGATGGAACAATCAGTTAAAATCAATTGGTGGTCTCCATCCAAAAATTGGAGCTCAAACTAAAGAATTATCAAATTCAGTCACAAACTGTAGGGAAGCATTGAAATCATTTTTTGATCAAATGGTGGGAAATTGTATTCATAATTTTAATGAGGATGCTCAATATTCAACAAAATTAATTATAGAAAATCTAGTAGATGAATTTGGACCATTAGAAAATGAATTAGATTTTTTAAATCGTAGTTATCATCTTGTTAGAAATAATGTAAGAAAGATGCGTGAATTACTATTAGATATTGATGAAACAAAAGAAGATTTTCTAGAATTACATCAATTATTAGATCGTGCAGATGAATTTGTAACTGATACATTAAATCTTATTCAAATCACTACAACTAATCAACAATATGAGAATGTTTATTGGTATGAGGGTGTATTCAAAAATTTTAATGGAAAAACACAATTTATTTTGTCAGTGAATATGTCCCCAATTGATATCTCTGAAGATTTGTCATCTGGTATTTTTAAATCTGTAAACCATTGTTTATTAACAAGTGCGACATTAAGAACTGATTTAAGTTTTGATTATTACTTAAAAAGGACAGGTTTGGATCGTGTAGAATTTGATGATGTAAATACGGCAATATTTGAAAGTCCATTTCATTACAATGATCAAGTAAAATATTACCAATATGCGGGCTCTGATGGTCAAAGCCCTGAAGTATTGGCAAAATTGATAATTGATTGTCATAATAAATTCAATAAACGTATGATGGTTTTATTCACTTCTAGAGCTCAATTAGTAAAAACATATGATTTAATCCTAAAACAATCAGGTGGACGTGATTTACCAATTTTTGCACAAAAAAGACAAACATCTCGATCAGGATTAATCAGAGGTATGCATCAATGCTCAAATGGCATTTTACTAGGCACAAATGCTTTTTGGGAGGGGGTTGACTTTCCTGGTGATCTACTAGAAATTCTTATTATAGTAAAAATGCCATTTGATGTACCAACAGAACCCATAGTAAAAGCATTTGGCGATTTAATAGAAGGCCAAGGTGGAAACAGGTTCATGGATTATGCATTACCAGAATCTGTTATACGTTTTAGACAGGGATTTGGTCGGTTAATAAGAACTAGTTATGATGAAGGAATTTTTATTGTTATGGATGACCGTATAATTAATAAACGTTATGGAAAAGCATTTAGTGATGTAATTCCAGTCGATTTGAATAGATTCACAAACATAAATAGTATTCATTAGAGAATTTTTATTGTAAACTTCTCAAAGTTTACCTTACACCACTTGTTCGATATTTATAAAAAGGGCTACATTGTCTGATGGGTACCGTACTTATTTCAAACACTTCATTATCTTGGAGGACACTCGAGAACCTATTTGATGGTACTGCCCATTATCGTTTTTCTCGCGAAGCAAAAAAATCAATTCAAAACTCCCATCAATCGTTAAATAGCCTGCTTCTTACTAATGATAGAATATATGGTGTGAATACAGGCTTTGGTAAACTGAGCAATGTATCTATTGGTTCAGAAGATTTAAAACGATTGCAATTAAATTTGGTAAGATCGCATGCTTGTGGAGTAGGCAAACCATTAGATTTGGCAGTTACACGAATTGCAATGGTGCTAAAACTAATGACATGGGCAAAGGGATTTAGCGGAATAAGCCCAGAATTATCTCAGTTATTATTGGACATGTTGAACCATGACATTTTGCCAATAATTCCAAGGAAAGGATCTGTAGGAGCATCAGGTGATTTAGCGCCTCTAGCTCATTTGGCTTGTGCAATGATTGGCGAAGGTGAGGTGTATTTTAATAATCGTATTACTACTGCTAAGAATGCTCTCAGAAAAAGTGGACTAAAGCCAATTGTACTTAAAGCTAAGGAAGGTTTGAGCCTTATAAATGGAACTCAAATTTCTACAGCATTAGCCATTAGAGCATTATATGATTCAATGAATTTATTGATGCTAGCAGATATTTCCGGTGCACTATCAACTGAGGCTAGTTTATCAAGTATGATGGTATTTGATCCAAAAGTTCATAAACTAAAAAAACATAAAGGTCAGTTGGATGCAGCTACAAATGTTTTTCGTTTGTTGAAGTCTAGTGAAATAGTTAAATCTCATCAAAATTGTGA